>JALSIF010000282.1 GCA_026981635.1 bacterium
TGTAATCAGTAATGAAGGGCTAGTTGAAAGGGTGATAATTGGAGCGATGACTGAAGAAGAATTTAAGAGATATGTGCTTCCTCGGGGTCAGGGGCTGAAGCGGTAGCCAAATCCCCTCACCGTTTGGATGTGGTGGGGGTGGGAGGGGTCGCGCTCAATCTTTTCCCTGAGGGTCCGAAGGGTCACATCCACCGTCTTGGTGTCGGTCTCGGTCCCCGGCCCCCAGACCAGGTCCACGATTCTCTGTCGGCTCAGCACCTGTTCGGGGTGGCTGGCCAGGGCGACCAGCAGGGCGAACTCCTTGGGGCGCAGGTGCACCTCTTTTCCTTCCACAAAGACCCGGTGGGCGCGAAGGTCAATCTTTATCCGCCCCAGGTCCATCACCTGCTCGGTGAGCCGGCTGGGGGCCCGGGCGTGGACCCGGCAGCGGTAGGCAAGCTCCTTCAGGCTGAAGGGCTTTACCACGTAGTCGGTGGCACCCAGCTCAAACCCCCGCAGGCGGTCCTCCTCCTCGCCCAGGGCGGTGAGGATGATTACCGGGGTGGCAAGCTCCATCTCCTCGCGCATGGTGCGAAGCACCTCCAGGCCGCCCTTGCGGGGAAGCATGAGATCCAGCACCACCAGGTCATAGGGGCCCTCCTCCTCAAGCAGTATGAGGGCGTCCCAGCCGTCCTCTGCGGTGTCAACCACGAAGCCCTCCTGCTCCAGAGTCTCCCTCACCATGGCGAGGATGTCGGGGTCATCCTCCACCACCAGGATGTGCCTTCCCGATTTGTAACTTGTCATGGCTGGATCGATGGTGTCCCCGGGAGCCGGTGATTGAGCATAGCTCACCAGGAAAGTTGGTTTTAACTCACCTTTTAAAGTCGGAGGCCACAATGGACTGGCTCTCCCCAAAGGTTACCCGGGAGGCAGGAATTGAGAATGAATATCAGTCTCGTATCTGCTACCATGTTGGGGGGATGGGGGGCACAGGGAAAAATTGACGAACAGGAGGAAGGAGCATGAAGGTATGGGTAGTTGGGACGCTTGTAGGAGTGGTTCTTCTTGGGCTTTTTCTTGCGCTGCCGACCTCGGCAGGGGTCAACGAACTACAGGACCGTCAGCAGGTTCCCTCGTGGGCGGTGGAGGCGGTGGATGTACTCATGGAGGAGGGGCTCATCCACGGCTACCCCGACGGCACCTTCCGCCCCGACCGACCCATCTCGCGGGCGGAGATGGCTCTGGTGGTGGCGGGGTTGCTCACCAAGCTTCGCCAGGAGAAGCTTGACCCCGGCACCCGGGCGCTGATCGGGGCACTTAGGGAAGAGTTTGCCGGTGAGCTGGAGAGCCTGCGCCAGGCCCTGGCCGAGCAGCGAAGCGCCATCTCCGAGGTGCGGGAGGCCGCCTACGAAGCCTCTGCCCAGGCGGAGGAGAACAGCAGGCTGATTGACCAGCTCAGCAAGGAGTTGGCCAGATTGGCCTGGTCAGGGGACTTCCGCTACCGGGTGGAGCTAAACGACGAGCAGCTCAGGGACAGGGATGACCAGCGGCAGAGGATACGCTTGAGGATTGGAACTGGGATAGGCATAAACCCCAACACTCGGGTGAACTTCCGCTTCACCACAGGCAGGGAGGACCCCCTGTCGGGAAACCAGACCCTGGGCAACTTCAACGCCGGATTTGATTTCCGGCTGGACTACGCCAATCTGCACTGGACCAGAAACCTCGCTTCAGGTTCAAGGTTGGAAATCTATGCGGGGAGCTTTCCGTCGGGGGTGCTGCACAAAAACACCCAGATCGTCTTTGACAACGAAATGACCTTCCAGGGGTTGATGGAAAAGCTAGTATTCCCCGCCGGCCGGGGGGAGTTGGGGCTCAGTTTAGTACAGAACCTGATCCGGGATGTGGGCGATACATTTGGCGAGGATGGCTGGCTCTATGGGGTGCAGCTGGCCAGTGATGACGTCTTGGCCGAAGGACTGGACCTGTTTGCCGGCTACTACACCCTCACCAAGCCTGAGCTTATGGAGGGGATCAAGGACGAGTTTTTCCGCTTAGTGGATTTCAACGGTGATGGCTCGGTCACCAGGAAGGACCTGCTGCCGGGGGAGGTCCCCGGGCTTGGGGACTACACCATCCTCAGCCTGGGAGCAAGCTACACCTTTGGTGACCCAGAGCGGCCGGTAAAGATCTATGGCGACTATGTAAGAAACCTTGACGCCAGCTTCCCCGCCGAGGGAGCTACCGGGGCGGCCGCCTTCCTGGAGGACCAGGACGAGTGGGGCTTTGACCTGGGGGTGAAGGTGGGCCGGCTGAAGAAGCCTGGCGACTGGCAGGCACTGGCCGAGTGGCGCCGGATTGGGGCCTTTGCCACCTTCCCCTGGCTGGGAGACAGCGACTTTAAGGCCACCAACATCCACGGCCTGAAGCTCTCCCTGGGCTACCAGTACAGCCCGAACGTCGTCTTCAAATACAGCGGGTTCCTAGGCCAGGTGGACAACCGCTTCGGGGTGCTTGAGGAGGCGGTCAGACGCAACCGGCACCAGTTTGACGTGATCTTCAAGTTTTAGGCTGACCTCTCCCCTGGGAGGAGGCAGCCGGGGGCGCCGATTGGGTCGGGGATGGCCCAGGCGGCGCCCCGCTGTTTTTTTGGGTGCTAGTCGAGCCGCGCCTCGGAGGGGCTGGGGTGGGCAGTCCATGCTTTTTGCAGTACAGAAGAAAGAGGGCAGAAAGGTGAGGTTGGATGAATGGGGTTCTTTGCATGGGGCGTCGTAGGGTTTACCGGGGTCGCCTGCGCTTCTCCCGGTAGTCCTCGTACTCCCTGGCCAGCCATTCCAGGTTGGAAAGATAGAGGGGGTCGCAGCTCTCCCTGAGCTTCTCCGCCAAGGGGGCGACCGCCTTCCACAGGCGGTAGAACTCGCTGGTTGACTCAAACAGCACCTCGGGGTGGAGGCAGCCGGTCTTAACCAGCGCACCCACCATGTTCCAGAAGCCCAGCACCTGGCGGAACCAGGCGTCCTGGCGGCTGCCCGGGGGGATCTCCCGACGATACCACTCCACCCCACTCTCCTCCTCACCCAGCTCGGCTAGCTTTCTTGCGATCACCTGGTCTACGAACTCGCGCGCCTCCCGCATGTGGGGAGTCTGGCTCAGGTGGTAGAGCTCTAGGAGGACGAGGGCGTCCTGGTGGGTGGGAACCGGATCTGCCATCTTGTCTACTCCACAGTCAGGTTAGACTTGTGCCTAGTCTAACAGTGCGGGGGGAAAGACCACCCCCCCGGGAGGTGGACAGCATGGACGGCAGGCGAAGCACCTGGGCAAAGGGGCTCTCTCTCCCCCTCATCGGGGTGGCGGCGGCCCTGCTCCTCTCCTGCGGCGGCGGGGGTGGAGGCGGGCCGGCAACCCTTGCCGCCACCTTTGACCTCGCCATCCGGGGAAGCGGAAGCCTCAGGGGGAGCGCCGAGCTCAGGCTCTTTTCCGATGGCAAGGTGGAGGGGGAGGGGAGCCTAAGCGACGGGATAAGCCAGCTTGGCCTTACCTTCAGGGGAGAGAAGCGGGGCGAGGGGCTTAGCGGCACCCTGAGCCTCTCCAGCGGGGCGGAGGGGGAGTTTGCCCTGGACCTCTTGAGCGAGCAGGTGCTCTCGGGCTGGTTTCGGGTGGGGGGCGGTCAGGCCCTCACCCTGGGGGCGATGGCCGGCCTTATGAGGCCGGAGCATACCACCGCCCAGCAGGGGGAGGTTCAGTTTCCCCTCCGCCTGGTCCACTTTGAGGAGCGCTTTGGGGATAGCCAGCTGGCGGTGGGAATAGGCGAGCTTTCCAGCTCGGGGGTCTATGAGGTTAGGCTGGTGGTGGCCGACTTTGCCACTCCGGAGCCCGACCTTTCCCTCTACATCCTCAACGGCACCCTGGTGGGAGACCGCCTAAGCGGGCGGGTCTTCCCCTTTGGGGAGGTCTCCGAGGTGGGCCGCTTCATCGGGATGAGGGGGGAGCAGGGCGACTTCTACGGCCAGACGGTCTTTGCCGGCGGCCTGGGGGAGGGTTTCTTCGCCATCCCCCTCTCCGACCTTACCCCCCAGTTTCCCGACACCTCGCCGGGTAGCGTGGTGAGGGCGCTGGATTCGAGCCTCACCCTCTCAGGCTCCACCGGCGATCTTTCGGGCCAGATGCGGATCTACCTTCGGGCCGACGGGTCGGTCACCGGTGCCGGCTCGGCCCTGGACCAGAGTGAGAACCTTCTCTTCCTCACCCTTACCGGCAACACCCAGGGGGAGGGGTTTGCCGGTCCCCTCACGGTGGGAGAGCGGAGCCTCTCCCTCAGCGCCACACCCCTGGGCGTGGGCTTTGGCCTCAGCGTCCAGGAGCTGGATGTGGAGCTGGTGGGGCTGGCGGTCAGCGCCATCCCCAAGGAGCTGAGGGGTGAGTTTCACCGCTTCCACCTCCACCTTTCCGGCGAGCGGCGGGGGGCGGGCCTTCTGGACATGCAGTTTACCGAGACCCTTCCCCGTCCCCTGAGCGGCTATGCCCTGGTGAGGGACAGTGTGGGGGCAGAGAAGCTGTTTGAGCTTCGCGGCGAGGCAGACTTCTCCGGCAGTGGTCCCGACAGCTCGGGGGTCTACTCAGGGGACCTATTTACCGCCACCCAGCCGCCCCAGCGGGTGGGGGGGTTCTTTGCCAACCAACAGGGGATACCCACCCGGGCGCCCATTGGGGGGCAGTTTGCCGAGGAGGGGGAGAGCTCGCTGATCCTCAGCGGCCTTCCCCTCTCCGACTAGGGCGGGGGCGGTAGATGGAGACCCCGCCGAGGTCGGAGGCGATCCACAGCCGCCCCTCACGGTCCAGGGAGATGCCCTCCTGGGCGTAGCCGGGCAGGACCTGCCAGTCAACCACCCGCAGGGTCTTGGGGTCCACCAGGCTGACCAGGTTCTGCCAGGCGTGGCTCACCCAGATGAGCTGGCTGGCCGGGTCGTAGAAGAGGCCACCCAGGTTAAGCCCAGGCATGGGCAGGGTGGCGTGGACGGTGAGGGTGCTTCCCTCCGCGGGCAGGGTGGTCTTGATGAGCAGGGGAGGGTCGTCCTGGTTGGCCAGCCAGAGGTAGCCGCCGCCGGGGGCGTCGGGGTCGGGCTGGAAGGTGATCCCCTCAAGGCCGTTTCCCCCCGGCTCAACCAGGGGCTCTCCCCGGAACCGCTCGGGCAGGCGGTACTCGGCGACCGGCTTCAGGTCGGCGGCGGAAAGCTCCAGCACCAGATCCTTCCGCTCGTTTACTACGAAGTAGCTCTTCCGCTTGGGGTGGTAGGTGATCCCCTCCAGGTCACCGTCAATCTGGCTTGAG
>JALSIF010000283.1 GCA_026981635.1 bacterium
AAAGGTCGTACTCGTAGACCCCGCCCGGCCGGTCGCGCGCCCCGTCGTCCACGATGAGAAAGCTTCCCCTATCCTCCCGGAGCACCAGGCCACTCGGCTCGGGGCAGTCAATGACCGGCAGGGTCTTTTGGTAAACCCAGCTCGCCACCCCCGGCGGTGGGTAGCTTCGTTGTCCAGCCTGGGGAACCAGCAGGTAGAAGGCGGCCAGCAGGGCGAGGGCGGCAGAGGCCAGGATGATTCGCGGAGAGATATTCATCCCACCTTTCCTACCCGGCGCAGGATGAAGTTGCGCGCCTCCTCGGGGGTGGAGATCTCCCCCGCCGCCTGGGCCTCCCTTACCGCCTCAAGCAGACTGCCCACCTCGGGGCCGGGGCCGATGCCCAGAAGCGCCATTACCTCCTCGCCGGTTATCAGGCGCTCCTCCGCCTGCTTCTGGTAGTCCAGGAAGAAGCTCGCCACCCGCCGGGTAAGCTCCAGGTGGCGGCCCAGGTCCTCCGGCCTGCGCTCGGGTCCCTGGGTGGCGAGGAAGTCGGCCAGGTTCATCACCAGGAGGTGGGGGGTAAGCTCCCCCACGTCCCGCACCAGGCGGTAGAGGGCGCGGGGGGTGATCTGATCCAGCCGGTTGGCCAGAAAGCCGGGGCGCAGGTGGTAGCGCACCAGGCTGACCACCGCCTCCCTCACCTCGCCGGAGGCGCGCAGCTTGGTGAGGAACTGGTCGGCCAGCTCGGCCCCCACCCGGTCGTGGCGGTGGAAGGTGACCCGGCCGTCGGGCTGAACCTGGCGGGTGGCGGGCTTGCCAATGTCGTGCAGCAGCAGGGCAAGGCGCAGGACGGCCCGGGCGGGGTAGCCGGCCAGGCAGCCCTTGAGGGCGCCGGCGAGAAGCTCCCTCACCGGCGGCTCAAACCCCTCCTGGGCGATCATCTCCGGCACCCGCTCCTCCAGGTGGGTGAGGGACTCCAGGGTGTGGCCGAGGACGTCCTGGTGGTGGTAGCGGTTCTGCTCGCACCCGCGAAGCTCCTCCAGCGGGGGGAAGACCTGGGTGAGCACCCGCCGCTCGTCCATCTGGAGCAGGTAGGGGGCCACCCGGGGCAGGGCGAGGAGCTTCATTACCTCCTCAAACAGGCGCTCCGGCTTGGTCTTCTCCCAGATTAAGGGGCCGTAGCGGGTGGTGGCGGCGAGGGTCTTTTCTTCTACCCTCCCGCAGATCAGGGCGGCCATGCGGTAGACCCGAAGGGCCCTCACCGGGTCCCAGCCGAAGGAGTCGTCGGGGCGGGCGTTTCTTATCCGCCGCTCCCTTACGTCCCGCTCAGTCCCCTCCACCCAGGCCGGCGGCCTGCCCGCCATGGCGCTGCCCCAGGGGAGGGCGATGGCGTTTATGGTGCAGTCGCGAAGGCTGAGGTCGTCTAAGAGGTCGCGGCCGTTCATCCCCACCAGGTCAATGCGGCCGCCGTCCCGCAGGGGGAAGATCATGGTGCGAAACTCGGGGCTCACCACCACCCCGGGGTGGCCGGTAAAGTCGGCCAGGAGCTTGGCCAGCCGCTCGTAATCGGTGGTGAGAAGGTCAAAGTCACGGCGGGGCCTCAGCTTAAACAGGTAGTCCCGGATGGTGCCGCCGATGAGCCAGGTCTCGCCCAGGTCCATCTGGTCCAGGGCGCGGGCCACCGGGTCGGCGAGAATCCGCTCCCGCACCCGCATGAGCTCGTCGGCAAAGGATGGAGTGGTAACCACACTAAAAGTCTAACGCTTGACCATGAGCCACATGACCAGGCGGAAGAAGCCGAAGAAGAGCAGGCCGGTCATCAGGCCCACCAGCGCAGCGGCCAGGTAGCGAAGCAGGCGATTCACGGGCCGATTATAGGCAGGGCCCTACCCCGGCTAGCCGATCTGGCGGGCTAGCTCGGGGGGGCGGCCCACCATCATCCACTCCCGGAGGATGGGGCGCATCACCTCGCCCAGGGTCTTGGTGGTGCGACCGAGGACGCGGTGGGTCTCCTCAAAGTTGGAGGTGAGGTCCTCCTTGAGGATGGCCGCCTCCTCCCGGTCGTAGGGAAGCAGGGAGTAGGGGAGAAAGATGCGCAGGAAGCGGGCCACCCCCTCGGGGAGGATGAGGGGCTTCTTCCACATCAGTCCCATGAGTTCTGCCAGGCTCTCCTGGAGCTGGCGCAGGGTGAAGCACTCGTCCCCCACCAGCTCTATCCGCCGGTTCCGCAGTTCGGGGTCGGTAAGGGCCTTGACCGCCACCTCGGCCACCTCCTCCACGAAGATGGGCTGGAAGCGGCCGTCAAGCTCGGGGATGAGCAACCAGCGCTGGGCATCGCGGTGGAAGAAGGGGGGCGGGATGCGGCGGGGAAAGCCGGCCAGAGCAGGGACCGCCCAGCGAAGGTCGTAGATCAGCCCGGCCATCTGGCGCATGAGGGCAGATCCCTCGCCGAACATCAGGGAGGGGGCAAGGATGGTGTGGGAGAGGCCGGAGGCTGCCACCTGCCCCTCGCCCTCCCCCTTGGTGGCGAAGTAGGCGGCGGGATGGTCGGGGTCGGCCCCGATGACGCTTAGGTGGACCAGGTGCTCTATGCCTAGGGCTTCGGCCAGGGAGAGAAGGTTTTTTACCGCCTCCACGTGGGCCTGGTGGTAGGTGAGCCTGGGGGTGGAGCGGGAGGTGCCGATGAGGTTGATGAAGTGGGTCACCCCGGCGAGCTTCTCGGCAAGGTCAGGGGGAGGGCTTGAGAGGTCTGCCCTGACCAGGGAGAAGCCCAGTTCCTCCACCGGTGAGCTGGGACAGTGGCCGCGGGCGACGGCCAGGGCGGGGATGCCCTGGCGGGCAAGCTC
This sequence comes from bacterium, assembly GCA_026981635.1. GTDB lineage: Bacteria > 4484-113 > 4484-113 > JALSIF01 > JALSIF01 > JALSIF01. The sequence goes on from JALSIF010000283.1 coordinate 2,827, forward strand.
CGTCATTACCGCCCGGCCCAGGAAGCCGGTCCCTCCAAAGACTGCCACCCTCATGCCACTTTTCCTCCGAATTGGTTTTTCTCCGGGGTAGTCAATTTGTCCAAGATGGGGCAGATAAAAGTATAATCCCTGAAACGGCCGTGGCCGATCCGGGACATACCGTGGCGAGCGGTGAGGACCAGTTGTGGAAAAAGGGAAGCGAGGAGGAGCATAGTCACGCCGGGCTCACTCATTGATCGCCTGCTGCGTGACCTGGAGCTCATTGCGGTCGGCTGGAAGCCCGACTTCTCCATCACCTACTGGAACCGCGGAGCGGAGGTGGTGTTTGGCTACCGGGCCGAGGAGGTGATGGGGAGGGACTGGATTGAGCTGCTCATCCCCGAGGAGGGCAGGGAGGAGGCCCGCACCGCCTACCGGAGCTTCCTCTGCCAGGAGGTGGCAGGGGTGGTGGTGACCCACAAGGTGGACCGGCAGGGCAGGCAGCATGCCATCTACTGCCAGTCCATTCCCTTCCTCAGTGAGGAGGGGGAGATCCTAGAGGTCATCTCCATCGGCTACGACCTCACCGAGGAGCTGGAGCGCAAGCGGGAGCTGATGGAGTCCCAGACCTTGCAGCGGGACATCATTGAGCACCTGGCCGAGGGGCTGGTGGTCTTTACCCCCGAGCTTGAGATCATCGCCCACAACCAGAAGGGACTGGAGTTCGTCTTCGGCAGCGAGGGGGAGATGGAGGAGGTGGATGGGCGCATCCTCATCAAGAAGACCGAGCCCGCTTTCACCATTGACGGGCGACCCATTCCCATAGAGGAGGTGCCGGGGGCGAGGGCCCTCTTTACCGGCCAGCCCCACAGCGGGATGGTGGTCAAGTACATGGAGGGAAAGCCCTGCTACTTCAGGGTGAATGCGGTTCCTCGCCTGAGCGAAGAGGGGAAGGTGGAGTGGGTGGTATTTACCGCCCTGGATGTCAGCGAGGAGTACGAGATCCTAAACGAGCTCATCAGGAGTGAGCTCACCTTCCGCACCCTGGTGGAGAACCTGAGCGTGGGGGTGCTCCTGTTTGACCGGCGGGGACGGCTGATCAGCTACAACCGCGCCGCCAGCGAGCTTGGCGGACTGCGGGCTGACCACCTGGGCAAGAAGCTCGGTGAACTGTTTGTGAACTACGGGCTGGTCCACGTCCCCGGCGAGGCCTCCCCGCCGGACTCAGAGAAGATCTATCGCGACTTCCTCCACGGCAGGGGGTTCCACTACGAGCAGGTTCTGCTGGAGCACAAGGTGAGGGGCAGGCGCTGGTACCGCGCCTCGGGCATTCCGGTCAGGGGGGAGGGGGAGCATCTGGAGTACTTCATCATCACCTTTGAGGACATCACCGAAGAGGTGGAGGAGGCAGAAAGGCGCTGGCGGGAGCAGCGCCTCTCTGCCCTGGGCACCCTGGCTGGGGGAGTGGCCCACGACTTCAACAACATCCTGGCGGCGATCCTGGCGGCGGCGGAGCTGCTTCGGGACTACAAGCTCCCCAAGGAGGCTGACGAGGTGCTTATGGAACTGGTCAAGGCGGCCAGCCAGGGTAAGGAGCTGGTGAGTCAGCTTCTCACCCTGGCCCGCCCAGGGGAAGGGGTGGAGGACCGGCAGGCCGACCTGGACCGGGCGGTGGCCGAGGTGGTTGACGTGGTGGAGGAAACGGTGGGGGAGGAAGTGGAGCTGGTCCACCGGCCGGCGGGTGAGGCCCTTGGGGTGGGGATCGGCCCCGCCGCCCTCAAGCAGGTGGTGCGCAATCTGATTCAGAACGCCATTGAGGCGGTTCAGGCCAAGGGCGAGCCGGGCAGGGTGGTGGTCTCAACCCGCAGGGAAAGGGTGGAGGGGGAGGCTGACCTGGAGTCGGGGGAGTATGGGGTGCTTGAGGTCTCCGACACCGGCATCGGGATGAGCCAGGAGACCATCTCCCACATCTTTGAGCCCTTCTTTACCACCAAGCGGGGGACCGGCATGGGAGGAACCGGCCTGGGGCTGGCCATCGCCTACCGGCTGATCACCGATGCGGGGGGCACCATCAGAGTCAGCTCGGAGCCCGGCAAGGGCTCCACCTTCACCGTCTTCCTGCCCCTCCGGCGTGAACAGACCAGGGAGGCGGAGGAGAGGCCCGCCGCTGGGGAGGAGGTGCGAACGGAGCGGCTCAGGGTGCTCCTGGTGGAGGACAACCAGCTGGTCAGGGTGACCACCCAGCGGGTGCTGGAGGGACGGGGGATGGAGTGTCTGGCAGCGGGAGGAGGAGAGGAAGCCATCAGGCTGGCCAGGGGGG
>JALSIF010000284.1 GCA_026981635.1 bacterium
GTGTCCACCTGTCCCCACCTGATTGCAAGGGTCAGCAGGCTGTCACCGCCGGTGGGGACGAGATAGTCAGCTTGAATGTAGTAACCCCACATCTCCGTGGGGAGGTCAGCAGGCGGAGGTGGAGCGTCACCGTTTTCCCCCGGTTCGGTAATGACACTACTTATAGAGGAGAGCCCCGGTCCTTCCTCCGGTGGGACACCGGTAAAGACCTCATCCAAGCTAACGGTCGCGTATTCAGCCCTGATTCTCCAGGGGCTGCGGTCATAGTTGAAGAAGAAGGCCAGGTGGTCCAAAGCATTGCCATCGTTGTCAAAGACTGAGCGATACCAGCTGGCACCCAGGCTCACTGGCTCAGACACTTGATAGTTGAGGGAGGCTAAGAATGCCTTGGCATTGTTATTGTCCCTGCCTGCACTGGGTCTGGCTCCCCTCAGCCCATCCTGGGTGATGGACTGGTTCATACCCTGAGTGATAAGCAGGCTGTAGTTGAGGTCTCCCCTCTTGTCCAGTTGGCCCATCAGACCAAGTCCTGCCTCAGCCCAACTTGCTGGAGTGATGCGTTCCGCAACCATTGGCATTGAAGTAAATGTATTATTGATGGGAGAGTGGTTGGGGTTGAACCATCCGATGGGCATGAGCAGCTTTCCTGCAATGAAGGAGTTTCTTGCGTTAAGGTCGTAGTTGATGTGGAGAAACTCAACTCCGACCTCCTCCCCTCCTTCTTCAAACTCAATCTCAGAGAACAGGCTGGTTCTCTCAAAGGGAGTTGCGGTCACCCAGAGTGAGGCCTGATGTTGATTGAAGCGTGAGTCGGAATCTGCCCCATCTTCGTATTCAAGGGACACGTAGCCGTTTATCCTGGCACTCTGTGCGAGGGATTGAAGGAGGCCAGCACTCTCTGACTGTTCATCAGCCAATTCACTGATTTCCTCTTCAAGGTCAGACACCCGCTCTTCCAGCTCTCCCAAATCCCGTGGCGCTTGAGCGCCACCTTGACCTGATCTGGCAAGTTGACTCAGTTCGGGGGAATACTCAATCAGCAGGCGCTCAACCACCGAGTCGAGCTCAATGGGTATGTTTTTCCCCGCTTTGCGCCAAAGGGAAATCTGGGCGAGGGCTTGTGCAGAAATGCGGGCAAAGTCATAGCGGGTAAGCCCCTGGGTTGCCACTTCGCCAGCCCCCAACACACCCTGGCTCTGCAGGTAGGTGACCGCCTGATAGGACCAGTGTCCCGGCGGCACCACCATCTGGGTGGCGGTCACTACCCCCTGCTCCTCGTTTTCCTCTGCCAGCACGGCAGGAGGCGAGTAAGCGAAGAGAGCCAACCCCACCGCCAGAGTGACCAAAAGACCTAGAAGTCCTCTTCGGTTCATGGCTCTTCCTCCTTTTGGGATTGGCTGAGATTTGCCGAGTGAGATTATAAAATATCTGTCTCTTATGGACCTCGTGACCTAAGTCACAAGCACTAATCCGACTCATTTCTCTCTCCCAGGGCTAGAAGATCATCACCAGGGAGGCGAGGAGGCGGTTTTGGGGGGAGGGCAGGGACTGGTCCCAGGTGCGCTGGGCCTCAAGCTTCAGGGTGAGGTTTTGGTCCAGGGGGAAGTTCAGGCCCAGGGTGAGGCGGCGTTTACGGCCGAGGGAGGGGTCGGAGGAGGTGTCCACTCTGCCCAGGCGGGCGAAGAGCTTGGGGAGGGTGCCCTGGCGCCAGGCGAGGGAGGGGAGGGGAAGTTCTCCCTGCAGGTACCAGCCCCACATCCAGGAGGGGAGGTCGGGGTTGTCGGCGGAGATGCTGGCGCGAGCAAACTCGGCCAGGATGCGGTAGCCGTGCCTTTCCCACTGGAGGTAGGCGGAGAGGTGGTCCAGGCGGCCGCCCTGAGAAAAGGAGGTTTGGTACCAGCTTCCCCCCACGGTAAGCTCCCGGCTGGGCTCAAGCTGGAGGTTCAGGGTGGTGGCCTTCCCGCTGAACTCCTCCTCGCCCCAGCTTGGAAGGGCCTCCCTGAGACCTTCGTCGGAGATGGAATCTTCAAGTCCTTGGCTGAGGAGAGCGATGATGCGCACCTTGTCGTTGGGCTCGCTGACCAAACCCACGCCCAGTTCGCTCCAAGCAGCCGGGATGATCCCTTCTGCCATGATAGGCTGGCTTGCCCCGGTGATCTCGTAGGGCTCGTGGTGCATGCCCAGATGACCCACCGGAATTATCAGGGCCCCAGCCCGAAGCTTGAGACCTTCGGTTAGCTGGTGATCTATGCGGGCGCGTTCAATCTCTACTGCACCCCCATCTTCTCCCCCCTCAATCCCTCCTTCCTCCCACTCAATCTCCACGCAGATGTCGTCCAGGGGGGTAACCTGGCCCTCTATCTCCAGACTCACATGGGGGAGGGAGAAGGTGGAGCCTCCCTCGTCCTTGTTGCTGTTGAAGCGGTAATCAATAAACCCCTTCCACTCAAGACCGTGTTCCTCTTCCTCGTCGTGTTCAAAAGTGCCATGCCCCGGCATTGATCTCCCCATCTGGTCCGGTTCAAGCTCATCCCCACTGGGCGGGCGGGGCATTCCTTCCATCTCGTCGGCGTAGCTCAGCAGAAGGTGGAATAGAACTGCCTGGACCGGAGCAGGAATCTGCTCTCCCTGCTCCATCCTACTTGAGGCTCGCTTCAGGGCAGCCATTACTGCCTGGCTGGGTGGCCGGATGAGCTCCTCGTGAGTCAGCAGGCCGTTTTCGGCCAGGTAGCCTAGCGCCTGGGCGGTCCACTCTGTTGACCTCTCCAACATAGATGAGAGGTGGCTTGATGCAACTTCCCCTGCTCCTGGGTTAGTGGCCATCGCCCCTAGTGGGGCAGCCAGCCAGGCTGCAGTCAGACCGACGATACCTGACGCAAGGAGTCTTGCTGTTCCTGTTACCCGCATCTCTGATACCTCCCTGGGGTATAGCTGACATAACTAATGATGGTGCAAAGTTGCTAACGGGCTTGTGACCTGAGTCACAAAGCCTTTAGGGATTAGGCCTAGTGGGTAGCCCTGGGGTCAATTAGAAAGGAGTGATAGCCTACGGTGGCTTGCTAGAATTCCCGCGCCATGGTAGGTACCCCCCGCTTCCGCTTCGCCCCCAGCCCCACCGGCTATCTCCATGTGGGGGGCGCCCGCACCGCCCTGTTCAACTACCTTTTGGCCAGAAAGCACGGGGGGAGGTTTGTCCTGCGCATTGAGGACACCGACGAGGCCCGCTCCACCCCCGAGGCCACCGAGCAGATCCTCAGGGCCCTGAGCTGGCTGGGGATCAACTGGGACGAGGGGCCGGGGGTGGGGGGCGCACCCCTTGAGCCGGGCCAGGTTCCCTCCGACCCTGAGGGGTGTAAGGCAAGCTACTTTCAGTCCGACCGGGCACCCCTTCACCGGGAGCTGGCCATGCGCCTCTGGCGGGAGGGGAAGGCCTTCTATAGCCACACCGAGCGGGCGGGGGAGCTCAAGTTTGACGAGGTCCACCGCAACCTCACCCTGGAGGAGCAGGAGAAGCTGCTGCGGGAGCATGGAGGGAGGCTTCCCTTAAAGCTTAAAGTGCCCCGCGATCAGGTGGTGGAGTTTGAGGACCGCATCCGGGGCCGGGTGCGCTTCAACACCGAGGACATCGGCGACTTCATCATCCTCAAAAGCTCCGGCTCGCCGGTCTACAACTTCGCCTGCGTGGTGGACGACTACACCATGGGGATCACCCATGTGGTGAGGGGAGACGACCACCTGGCCAACACTCCCAAGCAGCTTCTGGTCTATCAGGCGCTGGGCTTTGAGCCACCCCAGTTCTGTCATGTGCCCATGATCCTGGGGCCTGACGGCAAGCGCCTCTCCAAGCGCCACGGAGCGACCGAGGTGCTCCACTACCGGGAGATGGGGATTCTTCCCATGGCGATGGTCAACTTCCTTGCCCTGATCGGCTGGCACGGCCCCGACCCCGACCGGGAAGAGTACTTCTCCATGACGGAGCTTTTGGCGGAGTTTGACTGGGAGGGACTGGGCAGAAGCCCCGGGGTCTTCAACCTGGAGAAGCTTCTGTGGCTAAACGGCCGCCACATCCGCCACCTGAGCGACGAGGAGTACCTGGAGAAACTTATGCCCTATGTGCCTGCCGGCTGGCGGGAGCGGTTTGAAGAGGCCTACCTAAGAGAGATCGCCCTGCTTGAAAAGGAGCGGCTGAGGACCCTGGCCGAGTTTGAGGAGAAGACCCGCTACTTCTTTGAGGATAAGTTCCCCTTTGATGAGAGGGCGCTTGCGAAGCAGATTACGGAGAATGAGCGGGCGGGGGAGATCTTTGCCGCCCTCCACCAGGCCCTGGGAGAGCTTGGGGAGGAGGAGTTTCAGTCGGAGGAGCGGCTGGAGGAGGTGCTTCGGGGGGTGGCCGAGGAGCTGGGGCTCAAGTTTGGCAAGGTGGCCCAGCCCCTCCGGGTGGCCCTGACCGGGGGGGCTGCAAGCCCTTCCATCTTTTCCGTGGTGCGGCTACTTGGCAGGGAGCGAGTGCTCGGGCGGGTAGGCAAATTTATCTCTCCCCAGGGGGAGAATCCCCGGTAGAATCTACCGGTAGGTTCAGAGCAGGGCCAGCCTTGCCGATTGATTAGGGCGAGAGCCTGAGCTGGGCTCTCAAGAGCCAGACGGGTCTGGTACGGACGAATGGATATTGCGACGGTAATCGGCTTGGTGGTGTCCTTTACGGGCTTTCTGGGGGGATTCGTACTAGAAGGGGGACATCTCAGTTCCCTGATCCAGATCTCAGCCATGGTCATAGTATTTGGGGGTACTTTTGGTGCAACCATGGCATCTTTCCCCTTAGACAAGAGCATCTCACTCCCCATGTTAATGCTCAGGTCGGTTCTTCACACGAGTGAGAACCCTCGTGAGATTATTAGACAGTTTGTGGCTTTTGCCGACAAGGCTCGCCGGGAGGGTCTTCTGGTACTGGAGGAGGACATCCAGAATGTGCGAGATGATTTCCTCCGTCGGGGAATTCAACTCGTGATTGATGGCACCGACGCCGAGTTGGTCAAGGAGGTGCTCAAGGCGGAGGTTGAGTACATGCGCCACCGCCATGAGGTGGGGATTCAGTACCTGGAGACCTTGGGAGCGTATGCACCTACCTTTGGGATCATCGGAACTGTTATGGGCCTAGTTCATGTGCTCTCCAACCTTTCTGATCCCAGCAGTCTTGGGCCGGCCATTGCGGCTGCCTTCCTGGCCACCCTCTATGGTGTGGTCAGTGCCAACGCCGTATTCCTCCCCATCGGGAGCAAGCTGAAGATCGTGAGCGCCCACGAGGCCCACATCCGGGAGATGATCATTGAGGGGGTGCTCTCCATCCAGGCGGGAGACAACCCCCGCATCGTCAAGGAAAAGCTGAACGCTTTCCTGCCTCCCAAGCAGAGGCTGGGCGAGGAGGAGTAGGAGATGGGCGGACACGGCGGAGGGATGATGCGGTGGCTCATCACCTACGCCGACATGATCACCCTGCTTTTGGCCCTGTTTGTGGTCTTCTTTGCCATGGCCAACCAGGACCTGCAGAAGTTTGAGGCCCTGGCCAAGAGCCTGCGGCAGGGATTTGCCGGTCCCTCCCTGGGGGCCACCATTCCCTTTGACGAGGGGGGAGCCCAGCAGCCCATTGAGGGGGGCGGGCTTACCAGGCTTACCACCCCCATCCAGATCTTCAACTTCCCCCGCTTTGAGCGCCAGCTCCAGGAGCAGCTCAAAAGGATACTTAAGGAGAAGGGGCTCAAAGTAAAGGGGGCAGAGATCAAGTTCTATGTCAATGAGCGGGGAGTAGTAATAGACATTCACCCAGCAGAGCTTCTCTTTGACACCGGAAAGGCCGATCTCAAGCCCGAGCTGCTGCCCATCCTGGAGGAGATCGCTAAGGTGCTGAAGGATCTGCCTAACCCCATCGCCATTGAAGGCCACACTGACCCCCGGCCCATAAACACGGTCAAGTTTCCCTCCAACTGGGAGCTCTCCGCTGCTAGGGCGGCGGCGGTTTTGAGGTTCTTTGAGGAAAAGGGGGTACCCCGCTGGCGGATGCGCATTGCCGGCTACGCCGACACCCGCCCCATCGCTTCCAACGATACCACCGAGGGAATGGCTCGCAACAGAAGGGTACAGATTGTGATCCTCAGGGGAGAGACCGCATCGGAAGAGAAGCCGGCTGCAGGCTACCTAGCTACAACTGATGATGGGGGCTAAAAAATTTCCTCCGAGAAAGCGTTATAAATTTGTAGAGGAGCGGAATGGCTCGCCGGGGCGATACAAATAGACCTGGTGGTTCCCACCCCCGAGAGAGCCGCCTTCCTTCGGGGAGGTGGGTGGCGGGTGCGGTGCTTATGTTTCTGGTTGTAGTGGTTGCTATCTGGGTGGCAACTAGCCGTCCAGAGATACTAGGTATTCGTCCCAACCCAACCGCTAACTTTGGTGGAAAGTTTGGCGAATTCGTCGGGACCACCCTGGGCATGCCCTACATCGGAGACATGCGCACCCAGCGCTACTATCGCAACACTCCGGAGAAGAGGAAGGAGATTCCGGAGGACGAGCAGGTCTACTTCAAGAGTCGGGAGGCGGCGGAAAAGCGGGGCTTCAGGCCCGGCTACTAGGCCAGCCCACTGGGCCAGGTTTACGAAGCGGGGCTTTTGGCCGATAATTTTTTTCAAGGGGGACAGCCAGCCATGCCCGAGGAAGAAACGGTTGAGGTTGAAGAGGTAGCCCCGAAGAAGGGCCCCAATGTCCTCATCGTGGCCATCGCAGCCGCCCTACTTGCGGTGGTGCTCTCGGTGGGAGCGATGCTGGTCATCCTGCCCAGGGTGGTAGGCGGCAAGGGCGAGGCGGCCAAGGTGAGGGGGGAAGAGAAGGTGGTGGAGCTGCCTGAGGAGGTGATGGTGAGCCTGGAGGAACAGGCCACCTACTACGTCTCGCTGGGGGACTTTCAGGTAAACCTCAAGGATGACTACTTCCTGAAGACCGAGGTTAGTCTGAAGCTACTGGACTACTCCCGGCTCCACGAGCTGGAGGAGAAGTACAAGACCGAGGGCAAGTCGCGCAAGGCAGAGCTTCCCCCTGAGTACCGCTTCACCTTGGCAGTTGGGGGAGGGGGCGGGGGCGGGGGTGAGGAGGAAGTCGCTGAACCGCCGGTGGTGCTCATTGTACGCAAAAAGATGCCTGAGATACGGGATCTGGTGATTGATGTTTTCAATGAGACCACCTCCGATGAGCTGCTCAGCGCAGAGGGCAAGGAGAAGGTTCGGGAGAAGCTTAGAAAGGACATTGATGA
>JALSIF010000285.1 GCA_026981635.1 bacterium
TGGAGGTGCTGTTTAGCGAGTTTGTCCTGGCACCGGCGGGCTAGGCCGATGGGGGAGGCTCAGGTGCAGGGCTGGAAGTTGGGAAGATGCTTCCTTACTCTGCTCGCGGCGGCCCTCCTTATCTCCTGCGCAGGCGGAGGGACCACCAACCAGCCTGCCCAGGGGGTGGCGGTTATTCCCTTTCCTCAGCCGGAGGACTTGACCCTCACCGCCCAGGGGGGCGGAGCCACCCTCGTCATTCCTGCCCAGAGCTTCAACTTCCCCATCACCCTGGTCTTCCGGCGGCTGCCCGCTGATGGCCTGGGGCCCAACGGCCAGCCCCTGCTCATGGTGGTGGAGATGGAGGTGAGTGAAATCAGGCCCCTGCCCGATGGCCAGGGTCAGGGGGTTGGCGGTGACCAAGAGACCGGCTCGGCTCCCACCCTGGATGACCTGACCCTGGCCGGAAGCCTGACCATCACCTTCCAACTGGCCAGTCCCCTGCCGGCGGGGACCAGCCTGCCTGTCTTCCGCTACTCCGAGCTCAACCGGGCCTATGTTGACGAGGGGCTCTCGGCCACGGTGGATACCGGAGGCGGGGAGGCCAGCGTCTCGGTCACTCAGATCGGGCGCTATGCCCTGGGCACTCTCCCCCCCGAGCGCCTTCCGCCGGATCCGCCCGGCGCTCCCCGGGTCTTTGCACGCTCCACTCTCAGGGTGGGGATTACCTGGGACCCGCCCCCACCCCAGATGGGAGTCAACCTCTACCGGGGGGATGCTGAGGGCACCTCCTTCACCAAGGTCAACGACGCCCCCCTCACCGGAACCCAGTTTTTTGACGCCCTGGACAGTCCGGGCGATGTGAGCTATCAGATCACCCTCCAGTGGTTGCCCGACGGGCCGGAGAGTGCTCCCAGCCCGGTGGTCTTCTCCCCCAATGTGAGTCCTGACTTTCTGTTTGTGCTGGGCCACGGGCAGGTCAACTTCCTGGGCCGCATCTTTCCTGCGGTGAGCCTGAGCCAGGGGAATTACCTGGTAGCGGCCAAGGACATGCAGCGCATCTTCATCTTCTCCCGCGGGGGCAACCTGATCACCAGCGTTGGGCTGGAACAGAGCTTCTTCCTCATGCCGGGGCCCATGGTGGAGGCCCCCGACGGGCGGTGGTTTGTGGTGGATGACCGGCAGGACAAGGTGCTGGTGATGACGGCAGATTTCTCCAGCGGCTTTGCCTTTGGGGGGGGAGGAAGCGAGGGGGGCAGGTTCCTTGCCCCCAGCGGCATCGCCCTGCTGGATAGCTCGGTCATCGTCTCCGACGCCAGCCGGGACGATCTGCAGGAGTTCACCCTGGCCGGGGTGTTCAAGCGCCGCTTCGGCATCGCCGGCGACGCCACCAAGCAGGTGCAGGATCCCCTCCAGGTCATCCCCGACGGCAAGGGGGGGCTGCTGGTGGTGGATGCGGGCAAGGACCGGCTGGTCAGGTTTGACAATAACCTGGTCTTCAAGGAGGAGATCAAGCCACTTGATCCGGTAAGCGGTGAGCCACTGCTGGCTGAACCCCGCGGGGTGGCCATTGACAATGGGGGAGACATCTGGGTGACCTCGGCAGCTCGGGGTCGGCTCGTCCACCTGGACGGGCAGGGCAACTTCGTTGAGGAGTTTGGCACCTTCGGGAGCGGGGCTGGCGAGTTCGGCCCTGCCGGTCCTGGCTATCTCGCCTTTGACCCCGACACCGGCTATCTCTTGGTGGCCGACCCCGACGGGGGGAGGGTGATGGTGTTTCGCACCTGAGGTGCTTGGGGGCAGGGGCTTGGGTTAGTATTGGGGTGATGGAAAGGACCACTCTGGCAGGCTTGCCCAGCGAGTTTCCCGTTCCCGTTGACCTGCTGGAGCCGGGGATGGTTCCTTCCCGCAATGTGCAGTTCAAGGACACCACCCTGGTGCGCTACGGCACGCCGCTGGACGAGGAGATGATTGAGCGGCTGCGCTCCTTCAGTATCCGGCAGGTCTTCATTGAGCTGGGGGATGCCGACCTTGACCTGTTTAAGAAGCTCATCCTCTACGGCCAGCGGGGGCCCACCTTTGAGCCCATCCGCACCGCCCTGAGGAAGGTGCTGGTCTACTCTATCCCTGCCTTCGCCGACCCCCGCCAGGCGGCCCGCGACCCGGCGGTGGCCCGGCGGGTGCAGGAGGCACTGGCCCACACCTGGGAGCTGATGCTCTCCAGCCAGCAGCTGTTTGAGGTGCTGGACTATGCCCATTTCCTGCTCCACCCTCGCTTGCGCCACTGTCCGGTGGCCTGTGTCTATAGCCTGATCATCGGGGCGAGCATGGGCCTTACCATGCCCCAGCTGGTGGACCTGGCGATGAGCTCCCTCTTCTACGACATCGGGATGCTTGAGCTTGAGGCCCAGATCGTGGTAAAGCCGGGCAGGCTTACCCGCATTGAGTTCAACGAGATTAAAAAGCACACTTACTTTGGGCGAAGCTACCTGGAGGAGAAGCTTTCTGGCCTTTCCCTCACCTGCGCCCGGGTGGCCTTTGAGCACCACGAGTCCTTCTACGGCGGGGGCTATCCCCGCGGGGTCCAGGGGGACAGCACCCACCCCTACAGCCAGATCGTCTCCCTTACTGACAAGTTTGCCTCCATGATCAGCGAGCGCACCTACCGGGAGGCGATGAAGCCCTACCAGGCCTTTGAGGCGGTACTGGAGCAGACCCGAAACTCGGTCAGCCCCCAGATGTTCGTCACCTTCCTAAAGAGCGTCCTCATCTATCCCCGAAACTGCCTGCTTCGGCTCTCTACCGGTGAGATTGCCCGGCCCATTGACTTTCCCCTCAACCTCCCCACCCGGCCAGTGGTGGAACTGGTGTTCAGCGCCAGGGGGAGCGTATCGTGGGAGAGAGCCGCCGCATCGCCCTGGCCGATCACCCCGAGATCACCATTGAGGAGTTTGGCGTGCTGGACGAGCCGGTGGTGGGAATGGGAGAGGATGCCGAGGAGCA
>JALSIF010000286.1 GCA_026981635.1 bacterium
CTTGAGGATCTGGTCCAGCTTCTCCTTCATCGCCTCGTGGACCTCGCGGGTGGTTATCTCTGCCGTCTTGGGCAGGCCGGTGACCAGGTCCATCCCCCGCATCTCGGTGGTCTCCACCTCGCTCTCTGTGTAGGCGGAGCCGATCTCAATCTTGATCCGCTCGGCGGTGCGCTCGCCGATCTGCAGGTTGTAGCGTTTGCGGGCGTACTCAATGATCGCCTTGTCCAGGGCGTCGCCGGCCACCTTGATGGAGGTGGAGGTGATGATCTGGCCCAGGGAGAGGACCGCCACCTCGGTGGTGCCGCCGCCGATGTCCACGATCATGTTGCCCGAAGGCTGCTCAATGGGCAGGCCGGCGCCCAGGGCGGCCGCCTTGGGCTCCTCAATCAGGCGCACCGCAATGGCGCCGGTGCGGATGACCGCATTCTCCACCGCCCGCCGCTCCACCTTGGTCACCCCGGAAGGGATGCCCACCACCACCCGGCCGATGCGGCTGTAGAAGGAGCTGTTTAGGCGCTTGATCTTGCGGATGAAGTGGGAGAGCATGGCGTCGGTGCGCTCGTAGTCGGCGATCACCCCGTCCTGCAGGGGGCGCATCACGTAGATGCGCTGGGGGGTCTTGCCGATCATGAACTTGGCGTCGTCCCCCACCGCCAGCACCTCGCCGTAGTCGTTGGTGGCCACCACCGAGGGCTCCCTGAGCTGGATGCCGTGGCCGCGCACGTAGATCAGGGTGTTTGCGGTGCCAAGATCAATGCCCAGGTGGAGCAGAAAGGGCTCCAGGGCAAAGAGAAAGACTCTTTCCAGCCAGCTCAGCAACGGAAGCCCATTCTAACCGAGCAGGGGAGTGTGCCGGAGAGTGAGAAAGGGAGCCGGGGCCTATAATGCTTGCGAGAAACCGTTGTCAATGGGCAAAGCCATTGGCGAGTGGACCGGACAGATGACCAACCGGGAACCGACCAAACCGATTGAGTATGCCACGCTGGAGGAGTTTGGCGCTAAGTTGCCTCAGATTATCAGCTATCTCAGGGCCTGGGGGATGAGGGAGGCGGTGAAGGAGCTGAGCGAGTTTCGGGAAGGAAAAAGGCAGCTTGAGCGCGGCCAGCTAAAGAAGCTGATGAGCACAATTCAGCAGACCCAGCGACTGGCGCAGATGATGGGCAGTTATCACGAGGAGAAGGAGGCATCCTCCCCCCATCGGCGCCGGCGGCGCCGCTCCGGGGGAGAGCTGATGCTGTTTGAAGAGCTCGGCGAACTGGAGTTGGGGATACGGGCGGAGGAGGATGAAGAAGACTAAGGAGAGCCCCGCTACCCCCAGCCCCCGCTACCGGGCGGAGCGCAGCGACCGTTACTTGCGCAAGGAGCTCATCGCCCAGATTGAGGAGGAGCTGGGGGGAGGCTGTGTGGTGACCTACTTTGGCAACGGCGGCTTCATAGATTCGCCCGATGTGGGTTGCTTCGTGGAGTCTTTGGCCTGGTTTGACCGGCGGGGAAAGGAGCTGCTCATCATCCTGGAGACCCCGGGGGGCGACCCCCAGGTGGTGCGCAACTGGGTGGAGATCGCCCGCGAGAGGTTCAAGCGGCTCATCGTTGCGGTCCCTGGCCGGGCCAAGTCGGCCGGTACCCTGCTCTGTCTGGCGGCGGACGAGGTGTGGGCGGGACCGGGAAGCGAGTTCGGCCCCATAGACCCGCAGGTGCCGGTCCCCTTTCAGGGGCAGGTGGTCAGGGTGTCGGCTATCCAGTTTCTCCAGGAGCTGGGGGTGCTTGAGCCCCATCCCGACCTCAAGCAGATCCAGGCCAACCGGGATCTGGTGGCGCTAAGGCAGAACTATACCCCTCCCGGGCTGGTGAGCAAGGTGATGCTGTCGCTCAGGGCCACCTATGACATGGCCATTGACTACCTCTACCGCTATCACCTCAGGGAAGTTCAGCCGGCCATCAAGCGGGCCGCCCAGGCCTTTGAGCTGGCCAACTTCCTTACCATGATTGAACCTCCCCAGCGGGCTTCCCGCGACCGGGTCTATCTCCACTCCGACTACATCAGCCCCAAGGCCCTGAGCCAGCGGGGGATGAAGATAAAGTACTATCGCTTCAGGGAAGAGTTGTGGAAGCTCATCTATCAGCTCTACGCCCACTATCAGGTGGCCCTGGGGGAGAGTCCAAACTGCGTCATCTTTGAGAGCCGCGACCTGCTTTACACCCGCCCGGCCTGAGCCGGGGGGTAGACTTTGGTCAGGTGGCCATCTCCTCAACAGGTGGCGTGGGCAGCCGCGGGCTGCCGGAAAGCTTTACTCCCCCCCGGGTGGGCGAGGTGGTGAGGGTCCAGGTCACCGGCCGGTTGGGTGACCAGCTGGAGATCCGGCTGGGCGGGCAGAGGCTGCTAGCCAGCTCCCCCTTCCTCTTCCCTAGCGGGACCGAGCTCACCCTGCGGGTGGAGGAGGCCACCCCGGAGCGGCTGGTGCTCAGGCTCATCCCCCGCGGCGAGGCGGGCCGGACCCAGCTTGACCAGATGCTTGCCGCCCTGGGGGTGAGGCCCTCGGCGGAGGGGCGGGCGCTTTTGGTGCTTATGGAGGAGGCGGGCCTACCCCTCACCAGGGAGGGATTTCTCACCGCCCGGCGGCTGGTGGCCGAGCTACCCCCGGAGCGGCAGCTTCTGGCCCTGCAGCTTGCCGCCCGGCTGATGGCCATGGGGGCCGCGGTCAGCCCCGAGTGGCTGGTCGCCCTGGTGGGGCGGTTGCCCGACGAGCGGCGGCGGGCCCTGAGCCGGGTCAGGGCGAAGCTTGCCGGGCTGGAGAAGCTCTTGGCGGGCGAGGGGGAGGCGGAGGCGGCGGGGGAGGAGCTTAGGGGCCTGGTCAATACTCTCTACCGGCCGGCGGAGGAGGAGCTGGGGGAGGCGCTGGCCCTGGGCAGGCGGGAGGTGGTGCTGGAGTCGCTGGTGGCCCGCATCCACCGCCACCTGTCCTCCCTGCCCGAGGAGGAGGCCTGGCGGGAGCTGGCTGCCGACCTGGAGATCTCCCAGCTCATCCTGGCCCTGAGCCCCTCGGTTGCCCTGCTCACCCTGCCCCTCACCCTGGGGGAAAGGGAGGTGGATGTGGAGGTGGAGGTGGTGCGCTACCCGCCCGCCTACCACACCCGGCAGATCGTCCGCCTGCGCTTTAAGCTTGAGCCGGCGGGGGAGGTGATGGCCACCCTGGACCGGCTGGACGAGAGGCTCAGGGTCCACCTCTACCTGGCCCGGCGGGAGGCGCTGGCGGCGGCCCGGAAGGCGGTGGGGGAGCTAATCGCCCGGCTCAGTGCCATCCCTGCCTTCGCCCAGGTGGGCGGGGAGGTCTCCCCCCTTCCGGCCAGCGTCAGCACCGGGGCGGTGGCCACCGAGATCGTGGCCCCCTGAGGAGGGGGGCGGGCCTATAATTTCTCCCCGGATGCTGATTGCGCTAATCCTCCTCAGCGCCCTCTACTTCGGGCTCAGCGGACTCATGCTGGTGAGGCGTCCGCATCCCCCCTGGTGGACCATCCCCCTCACCCCCGAGCTGGGGGAGGAGAGCGGCAGGCTGAGGAGGCGGCTCAACCTGATCCACGGGCGTCAGCGGATGGCGCTGGCGGGGCTGGGGCTGATCCTGCTTGTCCCCGCGGTGAGGCTGAGCGGCGACCCGGCGGGGGAGGTGGGGGGGATGGCCCTGTTTGGGCTGGTCTTCATGGCCTGGTGGGGGGTATGCCTGCTTAGGCTCAGGCGGGAGGTGGCCGCTGGCAGGGGGCGGGAGCCGGCAGATGGCTAGTGGGGCTAGCAGGGAGGCCCTCCTTAAGCGGGAGCAGAACTACCGCCGCAAGCAGCGCCAGGTCTTTTTGGTCCTGCTCTGGATCCTGGTGCTCAACTGGACGGTGGCGGGGGTGAAGCTGGCGGCGGGCTACATCTCGGGCAGTGCAGGCCTCATCGGGGCGGGGTTCAACGCCCTGATGGACGGCAGCTCCAACCTGGTGGGGATGGTGGGGGTGACCCTGGCCAGCCAGCCTCCCGACCGGGACCATCCCTACGGCCACCACAAGTTTGAGGCGCTGGCCTCGCTGATCGTCGCCCTGCTCCTCTTCTTCGCCCTCTGGCAGGTGGGGACAAGGACCATAAGGGAGATCCTCTCTCCCACTCCCATTGAGGTCAGTCCGCTAGTGGTGGGGCTTACCGCCGGCTCAATCCTCATCAGCTTTGCTGCGGCGGGGCTGGAGTATGTGCTGGGAAGGAGGCTCAGCTCCCAGATGCTCATCTCCGACGCCCGCTACTCGGCGGCCGACGGGATGGTCACCCTGACGGTACTTGCCGCCCTGGGCGGGGTCTACCTGGGGGCGGAGTGGCTGGACTGGTTCGTCTCGGTGGTGGTGATGGTGGTGATCTTCCGCTCCGCCTGGTCCATCATCCTGGAGTCGCTCATGGCCCTTACCGACGTGCAGCGGATTGACCCGGAGGAGGTGAGGAGGATCGCCCTTAGCTTTGCCCAGGTGGGCGGGGCCCACAAGATCAGGAGCCACGGCACCCGCGACCGGGTGGTGCTGGACCTTCATGTGCAGCTGCCCGGCTCCATCACCAACCGGCAGGCCCACGCCATCGCCCACCGCATCAAGGACCGCCTACTGAGGGAGTTTCCCGAGCTTACCGAGGTGACCATTCACACCGAGCCGCTGGCGGAAGAGGAGGAGGCAAAGCTCCTCTCCGAGAGGGGAGAGGGGGAGGGCTAGCCTCCCCTAGCCGCCGTTTCGCTCCCGCTCGTAGCCGGCCCAGTGGGTGGCGTAGTCGGGATTGTCAAACTGCTTGGCCTGGACGGTGAGCTTCAGGGGGCGGAAGGTGTCAATCATGGGGGCATACTCGTCGGTCCCCTTGGCCCAGTCAAAGCTGAGGGACTTTTCCGCGATGCCCGGCACCGGACCGTGGGGGATGCCGCGGGGGTGGAGGGTGAAGGAGAACTCGCGGATGTGGGGGCGGCTCATGAAGCTTCCCTTCCAGTAGTAGAGCACCTCGTCGCTGTCCACGTTGGCGTGGTTGTAGGGGACCGGGACGGCCTTCTCCCCGAAATCCCAGGGGCGGGGGCAGAAGCTGCAGTAGACGTAGCCGCGGCCCTCAAAGTGCTGGTGGGTGGGGGGAGGCATGTGGTAGCGGCCCACCCGGGGCTCAAAGTCGGTGATGTTGAAGGTGTAGGGGAAGTAGTAGCCGTCCCACCCCACCACGTCAAAGGGGTGGAACTCAAACCAGTAGCCGGTAAGCTTGGGGCCCACCTTGACCACCACCTTGTACTCTCCCTTGCCGTCAAGCACCGGGTTCAGCTCGGTGGGGGGGTGAAAGTCGCGCTCCGAGTAGGGGGCATGCTCCAGGAGCTGGCCGAACTGGTTGCGGTAGCGCTTGGGGGGGAGCACCTGGCCCTGGGACTCAAGGATCATGAAGCGGTGGGGCCCTTCCCCTTCAAGCACCATCTGCCAGGTAATGTGCTGGGGAATGATGATGTAGTCGCCGGGGCGGAAGGGGAGGTCGCCCATGATGGTTTTAACCACCCCCTCGCCGGAGTGGACGAACCAGACCTCGTCGGCCGAGCCGTTGCGGTAGAACTCGTTTTCGGCGAAGCTCTCGGTGGGGGCGGCCACCCCGATGGCCACATCCTCGTTGAACATGAGCCACACGCGGTCGCGGATGGGGTGGCCCCCCGGCTCCAGCTTGGAGGTGTCCAGGTGGTGGTGGCGGTGGACCTCCTCAATCCAGGGCTCCAGCCGCTCCTCCCCCTCCGGGGTCACCTTGAAGGAGGCGGTGGGGTTGTGGTAGTGGTAGAGGAGGCTGGCCAGGCCGGAGAAGCCCTCCCGGCCCATGAGCTGTTCAATGTAGAGGTTGCCGTCGGGCCGTTCAAAGGCCATGTGGCGTTTGGGGGGCAGCTTTCCCAGTCTCCAGTAGAAGGGCATCTTCAATCACCTCCCGCCTGAGAAAGGCGACTTGGTAGGTAGCATTATACCGGCCGGGCAGGCTTTCCCCCGGGGTGGTCTCAGCCGGTGCGGCCCGGCCTAGGGGGGCGGTAGAAGCGCTTGAAACCCTCCCGGTCAACGATGCGCTGTTCCTGCTTGCCCACTCCGAGCAGGGTTTCACCCCACCAGGCCTCCACCTGGCAGACCAGGCGGTGGGGCTCCACCTCCACCGCCTCGGCCACCACCCTGACCTTCTCGCCGATGGGACAGGGGGCGAGGTGGCGGACCTTAATGTAGCTTCCCACCCCCTGCTCGTGGTCCTCCAGAAAGGGCTCCAGCACCTTGCGGGCGGCCCACTCCATGTGGTGGACCATGGCCCAGGTGGAGTAGAGGGGGTGGACGAGGCCGATGGGGCTGGGGAAGCGGGCGGCCATCTCGTCGGTGACGATGACCTCCACCTCCTCCCGGCGGCCCACCTCAAGCCCTGGACGCATGGAGGGGATTATATCGGTGCTCCCCAGGCGGGCTAGTCCGGTGGGGGGAGGGCCAGGGCAAAGGGGATGGGGGTGAGGGAGTGGAGCCTGCCCAGCCCATCCACTCCCACCCCGTCGGGGCCGTAGCGCACCCCATCGCGGTCGGTGAAGCCCTCCGGGGTGAGGCGGAGGGAGAGGGAACGGGGGGAGCGAAAGAGGGCCAACCGGCCGCTGGACGGCCAGCGCAGCAGGTAGAGGTAGCCGCCGCCGGGGAGCCTTGCCTCCACCACCCCCCTGGCGCGCGCATCGGCCAGCGGGAGGGAGAGCTCATCTCCCCCTAGCAGGGCCACCACCCGGGTATGGGCCGCAAGGTCGTCCTGTCCGGAGAGGGGATGGGTGAGGGTGAGGGATACGGCACAGAGCAGGCGGGGCCGCCGCCAGGCGGCAAGCTCATCTCGCTCAACCAGGCTCAGGGGCAGGGTGGCCAGGGCAGGCCAGCGGGGGGAGGTGAGATCACCCTCCGGCTGGACCAGCTCCAGAGTGAGGGGGTCAACCTCAAGCTCGCCAAAGGAGAGCAGGGGACGTGTCTCCGCGCCGGCGAGGAGGGGCTCCCCCTTCGCCCAGTCGGGGCGGAGGAAGGCGAGCAGGCGGCCGGAGGCGGGAAGGTGGAGCAGGTAGGCGGGGCGGGGGGCATACTCGCCCAGGCTGGCAAAGCCCACCTCAAGCAGGGCGCGCAGGGGGAGGGCCAGGTTCTCTCCCCCGATGGACAGCACCACAAAGGGGCCATCCCCCGCCTGGGCGGAGGCGGAGGGATAGGGACAGGGGGAGAAGGGTTCGGGTAGCTCCCCACCGCGGGCGGGCAGGGTGAGGATCAGAAGGAGCGCCACAATCAGAAGGGGGAGAGGGGGTGAGACCCGGGCGGGACCCATGCCCTCACTCACCGGGTGGCCCCTGGTCGGAGCAGCCGCAGTCGCAGATGCACCCGGCAAGCTCCCTCATCAGCCGCTCGCAGTCCAGCCGGCCCAGCTGGTCGGTGCACTGGCGGATGAGCTTTTCCAGTTCAAGGTGTTCCAGGTCAAAGAGCCGGTTGGTAAAAAGGTTGCGCAGGATGGCGGCGAGGTGCTCAAAGTCGGGGTGGCCGGGACAGAAAGGAGTGGTGTGGAGGTCGCCGTCACTGCGGCACTCTCCGAGGGTGTCAAGCATCAGGGCGTGCTCCATCAGCAGGGCGTAGTAGGCCCGCAGGGCGTGCTGGGCGATCTGACCGACCGCGTCAACCAGGCCGGCGTGGTCGCTCTCCCACTGGTCGGGCTGGTCGTAGGTGCTTGCTTCGCTTTCCCTGACCAGCCGGATGAGGTCGCGGAAGGCGTCCACCAGCTCGGCCAGCTCGTCATAGGCGGTCTGGGCCTCCTCCAGCACCGGCTGGTGGTTGGGGGGAAGCTGATAGTTGGAGAGGGCGCGGTGGAGGCGCTCAAACTTGCGGGGGAGGGCGACCATCAGCTCATACATGGGATCCCTCTCCTTGCCCGGGGCGGGTTTGCCGGCAGCTTGTTCTCCTTCTTTCATGGTCCGATGAAACCCCCTCCGTGGATTTTGCTACCCGGCCTCGGTCCATCTTATGCCTATGGCAAGGGTGTGGCCGGTTCAGCTTGCCGGCGGAGCCGGGTGGCCGGCGGGTAGCCGGATGCAGTTTCGTCCTGCCCGTTTGGCCTCGTAGAGCAGGGCGTCGGCTTCGGAGTAGAGGGTGGAGGCGGTCTCCTCCTCACCGGGAACGCGGGAGAGCCCGCCGATGGAGATGGTGAAGGGGATCTCCTCCCCCTGGAAGAAGAGGGGGTCAGCGGCCACCCGGGCGCGGAAGCGCTCGGCCGCCTTGGCCAGCCCCTCGGGGGAGGTCTCGGGCAGGAGCACCATGAACTCCTCCCCCCCCAGCCGGCCGATCAGGTCAACCTTGCGGAAGTTCTCCCTAAGCAGCTTGCCCAGCCAGCGGAGGACCTCGTCGCCCGCCTGGTGGCCGTGGTTGTCGTTAATCCGCTTGAAGTGGTCAATGTCCAACAGCAGTACCCCCAGGGGTCGGTGGTAGCGGCGGGCCCGCTCCACCTCCAGGCGGAAGCGGTCCAGGAAGTGGCGCCGGTTGGCCACTCCGGTGAGGGCGTCGTAGTTGGCCAGCTGGGCGAGGCGGTGATTCAGCTCCATCAGGCGCTGCTGGAGGTGGTTTATGCGGGTCATGTTCTCCAGCCGGGAGATGAGCTCCTCCCGGCGGATGGGAAGAAAGATCACGTCGTAGCCTCCCGCCTCAAAGGCCTCCCTCACTCGGTCGCGGTCGCGCTCGCCGCGCTCCACGAAGATGACCGGGGTGAGGCGGTGGCGGGGACCGGTGCGAACCAGGCGGGCAAACTCCTCGCCGGAAAACTCTCCCACCTCGCCGGCGATGAGGACGATGTCATAGCGGTCCTGTTCCAGTTTGCTCAGGGCCTCCATGGGATCGCGGATGAGGTCAACCTTGAAGCGGGGGTCGTCCCTGAGCAGGGCAAGCAGTTCCTGGGCGATGCTTCCCTCGGGGTCAACGAGGAGGAGCCGGGATTCGCGGTGGAGCCCCTCAAGCATCTCCAGCACCAGATCAAGGTCGGCTTCCACCATGGGAGGGATTATATGCCCCCGGTGGGCATGGGGGGGCGCAGGCTATGATTTTGGGCAGGCTTCTGGCTAACCTTTCTCAGGGAGGGCCGAGATGGCGGAGAGCAGACTGCTAAGTGAGGAGGAGATCAGTGCCGGCCTGGCCAGGCTTCCCGGCTGGGAGCGGGAGGGGGAGGCGATCAGGAAGACCTTTCACCTCAGGTCCTTCGCCCACGCCCTGGCCTTCGTGAGCCACGTGGGGCACCTGGCCGAGGTGGCCGACCACCACCCGGACATAGAGCTTCGCTACTGGGATGTGACCCTCACCCTCTCCACCCACTCGGCGGGGGGGATCACCGAGAAGGACCTGGCGCTGGCGGCAGAGATTGAGCGGGCCGGCTACCCGGCGCGGGAGGGCTAGGGGCGGAGGGGTCAGTCCTCCTTCTCCTCCCCCTTGCCCCGCATGAAGCGGGCCAGCTGTTCCTTGAGGTAGGCGCTGTCGGGGTCAAGTTCAATCGCCTTAAGTTCGGTCTCAATGGCCTCCTCCACCCGGCCCAGGCGGAAGAGGGCCTCGGCCAGGGTGTCCAGGATCTCCGGGCTGTCTGGTTTTAGCTCCACCGCCCGCCGGGCCAGGGCGAGGGCGCGCTCCAGCTCCAGGTCGTTGATGGCCAGGTTCCAGGCCAGGGCGTTTAGAAGGTCGGGGTCGGGGCCCTGCTTCTTCTCCACCCGATCAAGCACCTGAAGCGCCCACCTAACCTGGAGACCTGCCGCCTCGTCGTTTCCCTCCTCCCGGTAGCGCTCCAGGGAGGAGAGCCAGCTTCCCACCAGGAAGGTCTCCTGCCACAGTTCATAGATGCGGGCCAGCTCCTCTATTGGCTCGGGGTGGTCGTCCACCCGGATGTCCACCATGCGGTCGTCGTAGCCCCCGTAGCCGCCCCCCGGGCGCACCACGATGAGGGCGGCCGACTGCTGGCCCCGGCTGTCACCGCCCGCCTCCTGGCCGGCCCGGAGGGCGGCAATCAGCCGCTCCCCCAGGGGGCGGCCGGCGGTGCGCTCAAAGGCCTCCGCCATCGCCTCCACCACCTCGGGGCCGGCGAGGATGTTGCCCTGGACGGCGTAGGTGTCGCCCACGATGTGGCCCGCCCAGGA
>JALSIF010000287.1 GCA_026981635.1 bacterium
ACGGTGCGCATCTCCAGCCGCTCCTTCCGCGACGAGACCAGGGCCGACCGTCTCCCCGAGGGAGCGGGTGAGGTGGTGGGGATGCTCAACTTCTCCTCACCCCTGGATGCCCGTTTCGGCAGTGACCTCATGGCCCGCATCAGGCTCAGCCGCCAGCTCATCCCCGGTCAGCGCCTGAGGCTGTGGTTCTTCCCTCTGGAGGGGGAGACCTGGGAGGTGACCGACGCGGTGGCCACGGTGGACCAGAGTGGCGAGCTGGCCCGGGTGGTCCTGCCAACGCAGGGGGAGGAGGGGGTAAACGGCCTCTACGGCCTTTTTGACGGCTCTCTGGCCACCACTCCCCTTGCCCCGCTGGAGCTTGTCCGCTTTGAGCTTTCCGCCACCACGGTGGCCCGCGGGGAGGAGGTGGAGATCACGGTTGAGATCACCGACCCGGGAGAGGGGGAGCCGGTGGTGGTGATGGACGATGGGATCGGGCCCATCCACGGGATGTTTTCCGACATCGCTCAGCAGAAGGAGGGGTCCACCGTGACCCACACCGCCACCTGGAAGGCTCCCTCCCGCTCCGGCACCTACACCATTACACTCAGGGCCATCAACCGGAGCGGCTCTTTCATCGCCTCCTCGGTGGAGATCACCGTCCAGTAGGGCCGGTGGAGGAGGAGCTGAGAGGGCTGGCCGAGAAGCTCCTCCGGCGGGCAGAGGCGGTAATCGCCCACGCCCACGCACCCCACAGCCGCTTCAGGGTGGCGGCGGCGGCCCTGCCAGGGGGGAGCGAGGAGGTCTTCGTGGGGGTAAACCTTGAGTCGGACACCTACGGGGCCACCCTCTGTGCGGAGCGGGTGGCGCTGGGGGCGATGGTGACGGCGGGATTTCACCGGCTCAGGGCCATCCTGGTGCTCACCGAGGGTGATGAGCCAGCTCCCCCCTGCGGTATCTGTCGCCAGCTGATCAGCGAGCTTTCGCAGGGGGAGGCGCTGGTCTTCGGGGCGGCGGGGGGGAGGCTCGTGGTTTGGCGGATCGGGGAGCTCCTGCCCCACCCCTTCCGCCTGAAGGAGGAGGGCTAGCGGTGGAGGGGAAGGGCTGGTGGGAGCAGGGCCTTCCTGCAAAGATTGCCGTCGCCCTGCGCTACGAGCCAGAGGAGGAGCACGCCCCCCGGGTGGTGGTTAGTGGGCGGGGACACCTCGCCCAGCGGATCATTGAGTTGGCCAGGGAAGAGGGGGTCTATGTCCACGAGGACCCGGTGCTGGCGGCGGCGCTGGCGGAACTCAGGATCGGGGAGCTCATCCCTCCCGAGCTCTATCAGGCGGTGGCCGAGGTGCTGGCCTTCGTCTATCGGATCAATGGGAAGCTAAAGCTTGAGGGAGGGGGGGACGATAAGTCTGAGGGAGCAAGGCAGGACTAGGCATGGCCATACCCATCACCCACCGCGAGCTTGAGCAGGTGCTGGAGAAGGACCCCCAGCGCTTTGTGGCGGAGAAGGAGCGCTGGGTGGAGGCCCACCGCCAGCGGCTGGTGCTTACCCCCAAGGGCTTGCGGGCCAATCTCTCCGGGCTTGACCTCTCCAATGTGGAGTTTCGCTACACCACCTTTGACTCTACCGACTTCTCGCGGGCAAAGCTTTCCGGGGCGGTCTTTAACCGCTGCGAGTTTCACCGCTCCAAGTTCTGGGAGTCCGACCTGACCGACGCCACCTTTGTGGCCTGCAAGTTCTATCCCCCCGACTTTGCCGGTGCCCACCTGGAGCGCACCCTCTTCTTCAAGAGCCTGATGGACGGGCTCTGCCTGCCTAAGGTGCACCTGGAACAGGCCGACTTTACCGCCTGCTCCGCCAAGGGGGCGGACCTGACCAGCGCCACCGGCAACAAGGTCTTCTGGATCAAGGTCAACTTCAAGGGGGCAAAGCTTTCCGGAATCAAGATAGTCCGCCTCTACTGCCGTCTGTCCGGATTTGAGGAGGCCGACCTTTCGGGGGCGGTGCTGGAGGAGGCGGTAATTGAGAAGTCGGTGCTCTACCGGGCCGACTTCTCCTCCGCCAGGCTCAGGGGGGCCAAGCTCACCGGCTCCTGGTTTGACCAGACCAGCTTTCGGGGTGCCGATCTCACCGGGGCCGACCTGAGAGGCTGCGACATCACCAAGGCCATCTTTGACGATGCGGTCACCGAGGGGGTTATGTTTGACGAGCCGGAGGACCCCGAGCTTAGGGCACAGCACGAGGAGATCCGGCAGCGTCTGATGGGCAGCAAATCCCAGCCGGTCCATGGCGAGGCTGCCCCTGCCGAGGAGGACTAGCCGAAGACCACGTCGGGGTTCTGGTAGAGCTCCTCCCTGACCCAGTCCGGCAGCAGGGCGTAGAGCCGGTCCTCAATGGCCTGGAACTGGGCGGCCCATTGGGGGGTGAGCAGGCGGTGGGAGATCCTGATCAGGGCACGGCGGGCGCTGCGGCGATAGCGCTCGGCAAGCTTTAGGGTGCGACTTATCCCGCCGCTCTGGACGATCATCTCCAGCAGGCGGGCGGCCCCCTCCGGGGTGGGCTTTCGCTGGTAGGAAAGGATCAGCTCCCTTACCTCATCACCCTGCTCCTCCAGGGCGATGAGCACCGGCAGGGTCACCCTCCCCTCCCTGAGGTCGGCAAAGATGGGTTTGCCGGTGAGCTCCGGGTCGCTTACGATGTCCAGCAGATCGTCCACCAGCTGGAAGGCGATGCCGAAGTTTCGCCCATACTCGCCGGCCGCCTCCTGCTGGTGGAGGGGGGCCCTGCCCAGGTGGGCGGCCATCCGTCCGCAGAGGCCAAACAGGGAGGCGGTCTTTAGCTCAATGATCTGGATCACCTTCTCCTCGTGGAGGGAGAAGTTGTTCTTGTTGACGATCTCCTCAATCACCCCCATGCCCAGCTCCTGGCTGGTGGCAAGCAGCATCTCGTTGAGCTCCGGGTCGCCCAGTCGATTGAGGGCGCGAAGCATCACCGCCAGCACATAATCGCCTACGATGACCGCCACCTCGTTTCCCAGCTTGGAGCGAGCGGTGGGCAGGCCGCGGCGGCGGTCGGCCTGGTCCACCACGTCGTCGTGGATCAGGGTGGCAGTGTGGAGCAGCTCGCAGCAGGCAGCGCAGGTGAGGGTGCTGTCGGTATCCTCCACCCGGAAGAGACCGGCAAAGGTCATCAGCAGGCGGGCGCGGATCATCTTGCCGGTGAGGCCCTCAAGCTGGCCAAGATATGGGGCGATGAGCTGGTGGTGCTGGCCGAGCAGGGAGGCGATCAGCTCCCTCACCTGTTGGGGGTTGAAGTGGTCGCTTCCCCCGAGCTCTACCTCAGCCTGGTAGCCGTCGGGCAGGGTCATTCAGCTCTTCCTCAACCTCACGCAAGATACGCCGGGGGTTGCCCACCACCCCTTGACGCACCAGTCTGAGCTGGACTCTCTTCCCCTTGACGCGGGCATATAGCTCATAGTAGGGGATGTAGAGGGAAAAGAGCGTACCCAGGATGATGAGGATGGAGGCGAGGTAGATGCCCGGCATGCCGGGGTTGTACTTGTAGGTAAAGACCGAAATGGGCCGGGTGCGCTCGGTGAGTTTTAGGCCGATGTTCTCAGTGAAAAAGACTGGTTCCTCACTGGAGACAATGTCACGGAAAACAACATCGTTGGTCAGCGGATCATAGACCTCAAGCACTGCGGTGGGGGGGAGAACCTCAATCACCCTACCGTCACGATAGACCGCCCCCTGCTTCACATCGGTGAAGGCCATGGGCATGGTAATTGCTTGCGGATTGTCTTGACCCGGAATGTGCTGGACGAGGCGGCCGTCCTGGGTAATCTGGAAGGGGAGACCCATGCTTACCTCAAACTGGCGGCTGAGTTCAGCCGTGCGACTGAAAATCTCAAAACCAACCATGCTGGAATGGGCGTTCTGGTAGATGTCTATGCCCATAATGCGCAAGGGGCGGTTTACTTCAATGACCCATTTCTTTTCAGTGCCTGCGACTCTTGCGGTGACATAGCTTTTGTAGTCTCGGTTGCTTAGTGAAAAGAAGTGGGCAAACTTCTCGGGGGTCTCGGGACGCCGGGTCCACTCAGGGGGGTAGCGGAGGAAGTTGAGCGGGATCTCAAACCTTCTTAGCTCCAGCTCAACGGTGATTGGTCTTGCTCCAAGGGCAGTGACAATGGCCCGGCCCAGGGGGCCTTTGTTTTCGTAGGGGTCAACTGAGAAGACCTCCGTTTCCCCTTCTACGATGCCCACCGCTCCCTGGGCGGAGAAGATGGCCCCGTAGGTGGCAAAGACGACCAGCAGGGAGAGGCTGACGTGGAGCAGGACCAAACCCCAGCGCTTGGCGATCCCCTTCTGGGCCAGCAGGCGCACCGCCCCCTCCTCGTCGGGGGTGCCCACCCGCACCCGCATCCTTAGCCTTCGCAGGGCCTCAGTGAGCTGGCGGACGGGGTCTTCCTCCTCCATCAGCTCCAGCTCGCGGCGGTCCCTGCCCACCCGAAAGAAAGAAGCGGGGCGGTCTACCGGTGGGGTAAAGGTCGCTTCCCAGGCCTCCTCCACCTTCTTGAAGGTGCAGACGAAGGCGGAGACGGCGATCCAGATGAGGAGCAGGTTGAAGTAGAAGGTGTGGAAGATGTCGGTTAGGCCTAGAAAGTGGAGCAACCATGCCTTGATGGGGCCGTAATACTCCACATATTCCACGGGCAGGGAGACGGTGTAGGGGATGAACCCGAATATCTTGGTGTCAATGAGGGTCACATAGCCCCGGGTCTGGAGCAGGGGCTCCTGGGAGATGATGGTGCCGGTGATGGAGAAGAAGCCCACGATGAGCAGGACCACCACCACAAAGGGGAGAGAGTTGAGCTTTTCCCAGATTAGGGTTAGCAGACCGGGCTCGGACTGAACCCTCTTGAGTTTAGCTGCCTGTGGGATGGTAGCCACAGTCTGTACCTATGGATTCAGAAGTTACCTGGCATGTAGTTATGGAGGCCGGGGGTCTCAAACCACGCGGTTACATAGTTGACCCCAACGAAGGTAATCATCACGATGAAGACCCCAAAGATGGCAAGCAGCCCCGAACGCAGACCCTTCCACCCTAGAACCAGGCGGTTATGGAGGTAGGCGGTGTAGAAGACCCAGGTGATGAAGGCCCAGGTCTCCTTGGGGTCCCAGCCCCAGAAGCGCCCCCAGGATTCGTTGGCCCACACTGCACCAAGGAAGATCCCTAGGGTGAGCAAGGGGTAGCCGAAGGCAATGAAGCGGTAGCTGAGGGCGTCAATGGTTTCCTGGCTGACGGATTGGGATATGGCCCGGCCAATCTTGGCCACCAGATAGATGATGGCCACTCCCACAAGCGCTTTCCCCGCCGTTAGTAGGAGTTCCACCCCCAGGATGGTGGGAGTTGAGACCTCAGCTCCCTTGAAACGGACCGACAGGTCATAACGGGGAAGGGCGAAGTGGAAGTAGACCTTGGTCAAGTACCAGACCCCGAAACCAGCCACGACCCACTTGGAGAGTAACCTCTCGGGGGAGATTCCTTTGTCATCCAAGTATTTGATGAGGTAGAGGAGGGCTAGGGCACCCCCAGTGAAAAGGGCGGCGTAGCTGATCATCATGGTATTTATGTGGAGGGTCATCCAAATGGACTGGAGGGCAGGCATCAATGGTCTTGGTTCAATGCCGGCGGGGTCAATGGCACGGACGGGAAGGTCGGCCAGGTACTTGTTCACCGTGTAGCCAAGCAGGCCGTAATTGAAGAGCACGGTAGGGATAAAGAGCACTACCGCTCCGAAGGTGCGGTTTCTAATCAGCACTTCGCCCACGATGTAGATCAGGGCAGCCATCCAGCTGGCGTAGGAGAGGGCCTCAAAGAGGCTGGCGGCGGGAGTGACGAAGCCCCGCTCCTGGGTGTAGTAGTCCTGGATGCGCATGAGCAAGAAGAGGGTGTGGAGGAGGAAGGTGAGCAGGAGCAGGGCATTGGCGATGATCCCCATCAGGTGTTTTCTGATGAGGGTGGCGTAGGTGATGTAGCCCACCGTGCTGAGCACGTAGCCGGCCCCTGTCCCAATCAGGATCAGTCTGGTCAGCTCAATCCTGTCCATAGGTTAGTTGAGTTTATACTTTTGGAGGGCTTGTGTAAAGTCTCACAAGCTAGCCCCACCCTGGGATGACCATTTTATACCCCAGGAGGGTATAGGGCAAGGGGCTAGGTTCCGTTGGTGTGCACGATCACCTGAATGGCGGTTCCCTGGGGGGTGGGCTCGGCGGTGATGCGGGCATCCAACTCGTCCACCGCCTCAAGCACGATGCCCAGGCCCCAGCCGTGGCTCTGGTGGATGAGGGAGGAGAGCTCCAGTTCGGCGTTTAGGGCATCAAGCACCTCGGAGGGGAGGGGCTGGCCGGTGTTTTCCACCCCGATGGATACCCTGCCGTTGAGGTTGGTGAGCTTTACCGCGACGCTGCCATCGGGTCCGGCCGCCTGGCAGGCGTTGTAGAGCAGGTTGAGGAGCAGGCGGTGGAGGGTGATGGGGTTTGCCCGTATGGGGTGAAGCTCGGGGGAGGCTTCCAGCCTGATTGAACCGCCCTTGATGAGGGGGCGGACAAGCTCTATCTCCCGCTCCAGAAACTCTCTCAGCTCAATCTCCTCCGCCTCTCCCCGGCTCACCGCCCCCGCTGCGGCGGCGGTCATGGTGTCGCACATGCGGGTTATGCGCCTCATCTCCTCGGCGATCAGCTCGGCCCGGCGGCGGAGCTCCTCGGCCGAGAGCTCCTGCTGGGTGGTGAGGTGGAGGTCAATGAGCTGGAGGATGTTTCTCAGGTCGTGGGTGAGCCCCCCGACCAGGCTGGTCAGCTCCCGCATGTACTCTAGTTCGGCCTCCTCCAGCTTGGCCCTGGCCAGCCCCTCGGCCAGGGCGAGCTGGCGGCGGTGGAGGAGGTAGAGGGCGAAGTAGAGCAGGACTGAGGTGGCAACAACGAAGAGGATCTCCTTAATCACCTCCAGGCGCACCGCGGGGCCCTGAAGATCCAGCACGTAGGGGATGTAGATGCCGCTGGAGAAGTACATCCAGATGATGCCCAGGATTAGGTAGGCCAGGGAAATGAGAATCCGATCGCGTCTGAGTCTGGTCTTGAGTTCCTGCAAGTGGCGTTCCTCGCTTCGCCCAAGGGGACTAGCTAAGTCTGCCGAGTCCTCGGACACTGTAAGGCTATTCTACTACTCATTAGGAAAGCTGGGCTAGCAGTATAACCCTTCCTTACCTGTTCCGGTTCTAGTTCCCTTCCCCGGTCAGGGCGGAAAGGCCGGGGAGTTCTCTTCCGGCCATAAACTCCAGGCTGGCCCCGCCCCCGGTGGAGAGGAAGAAGCCCTTGCGAAGCTCGGGGTGGCTTTTTAGCACCTCGCGCACGGCGGAGACGGTGTCTCCCCCGCCCACCACCACCTCGGTCTCATGGAGGGCGTGGAGCTCCAGGGTGAGGGCGCGGGTGGCACCGGCAAAGAGGGGGTTTTCGGCATAGCCCAGCGGGCCGTTCCAGAAGACGGTGCGGGCGCTTCTCAGGTGGCGCTGGTAGAGGTTTATGGTCTGGGGGCCCAGGTCCAGGGCCATCATCCCCTCGGGCACCTCCACACCCTCCAGGATCTCCATCTCGGTGCTCTGGGGGCTGCCTGCGATGACCAGGTCCTGGGGGAGGACCAGGCGGGTGTGGGAGCTTAGGCACTGCTGGATGATTTTTCCCGCCTCCTCCACCATCTCCTCCTCCACCAGGGAGCTTCCCAGGGAGTGGCCGCGGGCGGCAAGCATGGTGTTGGCGATGCCGCCGCCCACCAGCAGGAGGTCGGCAAGCTCCACCAGCCGCTGGATGACGGGCAGCTTGTCGGCGATCTTGGCCCCCCCCAGCACCACGGCGAAGGGGCGGGCGGGCTCCTCCACCACCCTGCCCAGGGCCTCAACCTCGCGGACGAGCTGGTGGCCGGCGAAGGCGGGCAGATACTGGGGGACACCCACGACAGAGGCGTGGGCCCGGTGGCAGGCGCTGAAGGCGTCGTTTACGTAGCCGGCGGCAAGGCTGGCCAGCTGGCGGGCGAATTCCTCGTCGTTTGCCCTTTCCCCGGGGTGGAAGCGCAGGTTCTCCAAGAGGAGTATCTCCCCGGGGGAAAGCTCCCTCGCCCGGGCGCTGACCTCCTCTCCCAATACCTGGGGGGTGAAGTGGACCTGGGGCGGGTCGCAGGAAGGGGTGGCGGAGGATAGCCTCTCCTCCAGGAGCTGGCTGAGGCTCTCTGCCACCGGCCGCAGGGATAGCCCGGGGACCACCTTGCCCTTGGGGCGGCCCAGGTGGCTCATGAGGATTATGGGGGCACCCCGCCTGAGCAGGGTGTGGATGGTGGGCAGGCTCATCTCCAGGCGGAAGGTGTCGGCCACCTTGCCGTCCTTAAGGGGGACGTTGTAGTCCACCCTTACCAGGACGGGGCCGTCAAGAGTAGAGGGAAGGTCGTTAAGGGTGGAGATCTGGTCAAGCAGGGTGGTCATCTTGGATTGCTCTCCAGGCTTGCTTTGCCGGTGGCAAAAGTCTAGCCCAACTGCTCAGACCTCAAAGATGCGGCGGTACTCCCTTATGGCGTAGCGGTCGGTCATGCCGGCGATGTAGTCGGCGATCACCCGGGTGGGCTCGTCCTCTATCCTGCCCAGGGTGGCATCCTCGTAGCGGCGGCGCCACTCGCCGGGCAGAAGCTCGGGGTCGCGGGTGAAGGCGTGGTAGAGCTTCTCCACGATCATCTGGCCCTTCTTGGCCATCCTGACAACCCGAAAGTCGCGGTAGAACTGCTCATGGAGGAAGCTGCCCAGCTCCTCGTCGGCCCGGCGAAGCTCCTCTGACATCCTGACCAGGCTCCCCTGGTGGTCCCTCACCCCAGCCAGGCTTTCCACCTTGGCCTCCTCCAGCAGGCGGCTGGTCTCGGCGATGACGTCTGAGATGTAGATGTTGATCAGGTGGCGGGAAACCTGGGCCAGCCAGGCGGAGCGGGGGCCGGGAAACTTCTCCTCCGGCCCCACCCGCTCGCTCACCATCTCCCAGAGCCTGAGCCCCGCCTCCCTGAGCTGGTCGGGGCTTATGATGCGGGTGTAGAGGCCGTCCTCCACATCGTGGCTGCGGTAGGCGATGGAGTCAGCCAGACTGGCCACCTGGGCCTCCAGGGTGGGCATCTTGCCCTTGAAGAAGGTGTGGCGGGTAACCAGGTCAAAGTCGGTCTCGTGCTTCTCCAGCCCCTCCAGGGTCTCCAGGGTGAGGTTGAGGCCGGGAAAGTCGGGGTAGCGCCGCTCCAGCTCGCGGACGATGCGCAGGCCGTGGTGGTTGTGGTTGAAGGCCTTGACCAGCTCGCGCAGCTTCTCCTCCCCGGCGTGGCCAAAGGGGGTGTGGCCCAGGTCGTGGCCCAGGGCGATGGCCTGGCCCAGGTCCTCGTTGAGGCCCAGGGCGCGGCAGATGGAGGTGGTGATCTGGGCCACCTCCAGGGTGTGGGTGAGGCGGTTGCGGGAAAAGTCGGTCCCCTCGCCGTAGATGAAGACCTGAGTCTTGAACTCAAGCTTTCGGAAGGCGCGGGAGTGGGTGATGCGGTGCCAGTCGCGCTGGAACTGGGTGCGGTGGACGGGGGGCGGTTCAGGGTGCTCCCGGCCGGCCGAGTTAATGCTGCGGACGGCGTAGGGGGCCAGGCGCTGGTCCTCCTCCCGCTCCAGATATTCCCGGTCGCGGATCATTGCGGGTTCATTTTATGGTCCCGAGGTGGGAAGGGAAGTCTGGCGAGGAGCGGGGCTAGTCCTGTCCCCCCTCTCCCTGGGCAGGTGTTCCCTCCTCCGGTGGAGGGGCAGAGGGCTCAGGCGGGGGTGGCGGTGGTTCGGGGACGGCCGGCTCCTCGGCAGGCTTTTTACCGCCGAAGATCATCCAGCCTACCCAGCCAAAGACGCCCATGATGAGGCCGTCCACCACCATCTGGAAGGGCAGGCCGATCCACATCGCAACACGAGTGAAGCGTTCAAAATCGCCCGAGAAGGCCTCTTTGGCCTGCTTCATCTGCTCGGCCATCTGGGGGTTGTTGGCAAGCATGGTGTCAAACAGCAGGATGCCGATGAGGCCGGCCACCAGGCCATAGA
>JALSIF010000288.1 GCA_026981635.1 bacterium
CCTGGCTTGACCCCGGCGCAGGCAAACTGGTCGCCCCCCTAATCGCGGTGGTGGCAGAAAAAGGGAGCCGGGGAACCATCTACTTTGACCTCACCGGCCCCGCCGAGGCAGAGGAGAACCTGGTACTCCCCTCCATCGCCATCCTCACCGACCAGGGAGCCGATCTCACCCTGGTCCACAAGCAGACCCTGGCCCAGAGCCAGTGGGTCATCGCCACCCGCCGCATTGAACTGGCCAGAGACAGCCGGCTCAAGGTGCTTGAGGTTTCGGTAGGTGGAAGGCTTGCCCGCACCGAGACCACCACCGAGATCGCCGGCCAGGGGGCCGAAGTGGAGCTTCTGGGAATAACCTTTGCCGGCAGCCGCCAGCAGATCAACCACTACGTCATCAACCGCCACAGCGTGGGCAACGCCCACTCCGACCTGCTCTACAAGACCGCCGTGGGAGGGCGGGCGCGCTACGTCTTCTACGGCAACATCGTGGTGGAGAAAAACTGCGATCTCACCAATGCATATCTAGCCAACCGCAACCTCATCCTCTCCGACCAGGCCAAGGTAAACACCATGCCCACTCTGGAGATCATGAGCAACGACGTGCGCTGCACCCACGGCGCCACGGTGGGCAAGCTGGATGAGGAGATGCGCTTCTACCTCCTTTCCCGCGGCATTCCACCTGCGGAGGCCCAGAAGCTCTTGGTCTTCGGCTTCTTTGGCGAGGTGCTAAGCAAGATTGAAAATCCCTTCCTGCGCAAGAAGGTGGACCAGAGCGTGGCAAGAAACATTGAGCGGATCGGGACATGGCAGGAGAGCTAGCCAAAAAGCAGTCGGACCAGATGGTAAGGGTTGCCCGGCTGGAGGAGCTGCCCGAGGGAGTACCGGTGTCGGTGGAGGCGGAGGGCTGGTTCATCGGCCTGGTAAGGTTTGGCGATCAGGTGTTTGCCTTCCTGGACGAGTGCACCCACATGGAGGTGCCGCTTACCGAGGGAGAGGCTTCCCCCGACCTGGTAATTACCTGCTCCGCCCACGGAGCCAAGTTTGACCTCCGCACCGGTAAGGTGCTCAGCATGCCCGCCACCGAACCCCTTACCGTCTTTCCCGTCAGGGTGGAGGATGGTGAGGTTTGGGTTAAACTACCTGAGTAGAGGGGATACTTCATGGGAATGAGTATGCCGATGCCCAAGGGTAGCTCCGAGCTTGAACAGGCGGCCGAGCAGGAAGCGGCCGGCGAGTGTAGCTGGCGCAGGGACTTTCCTATCTTTAACCAACCCTACCGGGATGGAATCCCCCTCACCTATCTGGATTCAGCCGCTACCACCCAGAAGCCCCAGGTGGTGATTGATGCCCTAAGCGACTTCTACTCCCACACCTACGCCACCGTCCACCGGGGAGCCTATGAACTTAGCTCCCAGGTGACCGACCGCTTTGACCAAGTGAGGGCCAAGCTGGCCCAGTTTCTCGGTGCTCCCGATGAGCGGGCCATCGTCTTTACCCGCAACGCCACCGAAGCCATCAACCTGGTGGCCTACGCCTGGGGGCTGGACAATCTGAGCCCGGGCGACAACGTGGTGCTCACCATCATGGAGCACCACTCAAACATCATCCCCTGGCAGCTCATGGCCCACTACCGGGGGATTGAACTGCGCTATGTGGAAATTGACCAGCAGGGCGAGCTCAAGCTTGACCAGCTTGCCGAGCTCATTGACGAGCACACCCGCCTGGTGGGGGTGACCCACGTCTCAAACGTGCTGGGGACAGTAAACCCCCTGCCGGAGATCGGCCGGCTGGTGAGAGAATGCTCCGACGCCCTGATCCTCTTTGACGGCGCCCAGGCCGCCCCCCACCTGCCGGTAAACCTCACCGAGCTTGAGTTTGACTTTTATGTTCTTTCTGCCCACAAGATGCTCGGTCCCACCGGCATCGGAGCGCTTATCAGCCGAAGCGAGCTGCTTGAGAAGATGCAGCCCTTCAACGGGGGCGGCTCCATGATTGAGCGGGTTGAGCTGGACACTGCAACCTGGGCAGAACTGCCCTACAAGTTTGAGGCCGGCACCCCCCACATCGCCGGAGTGATCGGCTGGGGAGCCGCCCTGGACTACCTCACCCAAGTGGGTATGGAGCGGGTGCTTGATCACGAGCTTGCCCTCACCGACTACGCCCTGGCGAGGCTTTCTCAGGTGCCGGGGATAAGGATCTTCGGCCAGGGCCAGAAGATGCGCCTGGGGGTGATCTCCTTTGAGCTTGCCGGCATCCACCCCCACGACATCGCCACCATCCTGGATCACCACGGGGTCTGCATCCGGGCCGGCCACCACTGCGCCCAGCTTTTAATGAAGTTTCTAGGCGTCCCCGCCACCTCTAGGGCAAGCTTTTACCTCTACAATGGGAGAGACGACGTTGACCGGCTGGTCAACGCACTGATGGAGGCGGTGGAGATCTTCCGATGAGTCTCAGATCGCTTTACGGAAACATCATCCTTGATCACTACAAGAATCCCCGCAACATGGGCGAACTGCCCGAGGCCGACGTGGTGGTGGAGGCTAGAAACCCCCTCTGCGGGGACGAGCTTACCCTCTACCTCAAGCTGGACGACAACCAGCGCCTGGCCGAGGTGAAGTTTACCGGAGTGGGCTGCGCCATCTCTCAGGCTTCCGCCTCCATGATGACGGTGGCCGTGCAGGGCCTGCCCAAGGAAGAGGCCGAGGAGTTGATCCAGCTCTTCAAGCAGATGGTGATGGGAGAGGCAGAGCTCGACGCCGAGGCCGAAGCCAGGCTTGGCGACCTGGTCTCCCTGGAGGGGGTGAGCCAACTCCACAACCGGGTAAAGTGCGCCACCTTGGCCTGGAACGCCCTGCAGGAAGGACTGGAAGAGTTCGCCCGCGGGGGAAGCCGCGCCGAGCTGGTGGAAAAGGCCGACTAGGCCCCCTCCCCGGCTAACCCCCTGCTCCCTCCTTTACCTCAAGCCTGGCCCTGTGCCAGTCCTCCAGGAACTTCTCCAGCCCTTGGTCAGTAAGGGGGTGGGAAAAGAGCTTCCGGAACACCCCAAAGGGGATGGTCACCACGTCAGCACCCACCAGCGCCGCCTGGCGCACGTGCTCTGGGTGGCGGACGGAGGCGGCCAGCACCTTGGTCTCAAACCCATAGGTGGCAAAGACCTCCACGATCTCCTCCAGCACCGCCACCCCGTCCATCCCGATGTCGTCCAGCCGGCCGATGAAGGGGCTCACATAGGTGGCCCCCGCCTTGGCGGCCATGATGGCCTGGTTTACCGAGAAGCAGAGGGTGAGGTTGGTCTTGATCCCCTCTTGGGAGAGGGTGGCAACCGCCCGCACCCCCTCCGGGATCAGGGGGACCTTTACCACCACCCGCTCATCCAGGGCGGCGATTCGTCGAGCCTCCTCCAGGATGCCCTGGTAGTCGGTGGCGATCACCTCGGCCGAGACCGGCCCATCCACGATCCGGCAGATCTCTCGGATGGTGCTCTCAAAGTCGGCCCCCTCCCGGGCGATGAGTGAGGGGTTGGTGGTCACCCCATCAACCACCCCGCTCTCCGCCGCCTGCCGAATCTCGTCCAGGTTTGCCGAGTCAATGAATATCTCCACCGGCTTCTCCTCCAGCCTAAGGGACTAAGTGAGTGAGCGAGATTATAACCCTCAGCGGGCCTTGGGCGGCCGTTATACTCCAAGGGATGGCAAAGAGCCCTCCCCTGCCCGAGGTGCACCTTCCCCGCGCCAGGGTCGCGGTGGTCCACACCTCCTGGTATGGAGAGCTGATGGATACCCTCCTCTCCCGCTTCAGCGAGACCCTCAATCAACATGTACGAAAGCTTGAACTGGAGACCTTCCGCTGCGCGGGAAGCTTTGAGCTCCCCCAGACCTGCGCCCTGGTGAGTGAGCAACTGGAGCTTGACGGCATCGCTGCCCTAGGCATCATCGTCCAGGGGGAAACCTCCCACCACCACTACCTGGCCCGGGCGGTGATTGGGGAGCTTTGTGCCCTCTCTACCGGCCTCTCCGTCCCCCTGGTGATGGGGGTAATCACCGCAGGAAGCCTGGAACAGGCCAGGCAGCGGGTTGACCCTGAGGGGCTGGACCGGGGAAGGGAGTTCGCCCTATCATTGCTCACCCAGATGGAGCTTTTTCAGAAGCTGAGGGAGAGGGAGTGATGTTTGCCGTCTTTGACTCAAGCGCCGACCACTTCCGGGTGGTGATCGCCCGCGGGAAGCAGGTTCTGCTTGATCTCTCCTACCCCACCGACTCCAAGGAGGCCCGCCGCCTGTTTGGCTCCCTCTCCGAGGTGCTGGCCGAGCACTCCATCTCCCTCTCCCACCTTGAGTGGCTGGCCTGCGGCCGCGGCCCTGGCGGCCTCATCGCCACCCGCCACGCCATCTCGGTGGTCCACGGCTTGGCCGTAGCCCTGGACCTCCCCCTGTTTGGCCTAAACAGCCTCTATGCCCGCATCCTGGGCGAGGAGGGGGCCAGCCCTGAACACCCCGTCCTGGCGGTGGCCCCCGCCCGCCGGGGGCTGGTCTTTGCCTACCTGGCAGGTCCTGGCAGGGAGCGAGAACCCCTGCCCCTGGAGAGCTTTATGGCAGGCGACCTGGACAAGGGCTATCTGCTGAGCGAGACCGCTGCCGCCGAGCTGAGCAGTGGGTTGGCCGACCGCTACGGGGGCCTCACCGTAATCGTCACCCGACAGGGGCTGATGGAGACCAGCTTCGTTGACTCACGCATCACCTACCTTCACCAGCCGGTCATTCCCACCCCCGGCCTTATGAGGGCGGCCTGGCGGGCGTGTGAGAGTGAGGAGCGGGAACGAAGACACCTTCGTCCGGTCATTGAACCCATCTATCTCACCTCACCAGTGGAGGGATAGCTCCCTTTTTGTCACCTCCCCGCTCATCTACCGTCCCCTGGCCTATAATCGGTGCGTGGCAGAGCTTTCCCTCACCGACTTTCTGGAAAAGAGCCGCGAGCTTCTGAAGAAGAACCGCGAGCTGGTGGGCGAGGGCGGCCAGGGCGGAGTGCGTGGCCACCCCGAGCTTGAGGGACACTTTGAGGAGTTTCTTCCTGCCGAGGAAAAGGGTCCCGCCAAGCGTCCCGGCCCGGTCAACTTTGAGACCCTAAAGCAGGAGGTGGAGCTACTTTCTCCCCCCGAGCGCCTGCGCTACGAGAAGGTGGACATGCTCACCAAGCTATTCCGTGACAAGTGGGTCACCCACCCCTCCGACCCCCACCTCATCGTGGACAACGAGATCTGCGCCAAGTGCCCCGGAGAATGGTGCCTCTATGTGTGCCCCAGCCAGCGCTACTCCAAGGACGAGCAGGGGCTGATCCATGTGGACTATGAGGGGTGCTTTGAGTGCGGAACCTGCCGGGTGGCCTGCCTGCCGGGAGGGGTCTACTGGAAGTACCCGCTGGGCTCCTTTGGGGTGAGCTACCGGGAGGGCTGACCCCCCAAGAGAGAAGGCTAGCTAGTCTTCCTTTTCCGCTTTCTTATCTAGGTTGCCTGCCTCTTTCTCCGCCTCTTCAGCTCCAGCCAGCTCCGGTGGAGGCCCGATGCGCAGGACCGGCATAACCCGGCTGCGTCTGGCCGGCTTAGCGGTCTTTAGGGCCTTATCAGCCTTGGGAGACTCTTTAACTTCGGGTTCAGCCTTGGACCGTTTGGCGGTATCCCCGCCGACACCGGTCTTCATCTCCTCAATCACCACCGCCGGCCCAATGGCCAGACCCCTCGCTGGTGGCGCTTTTACCTTGCCCCCCGCCGGTGCAGCTGGTGAAGCACCGCCTGCCAGCTGGGGAGGTGAAACCTTTTTAACTGGTGCCCCTTGCTCGTGGGATACCCCTGTGCCCAGCTCGGGCCTGGGTCCCACTGCCGGCCTGGGGCCGCTGGGCGAGGGGGAAGTCCCACCCCTGCCCTTCCCCAGCTCTTCGGCCCTCCTGGGGGGGGCGACCCCGGGCAGTCCACCTGGGCTGGGGGATGGCTTGCTCTCCCCCTCCTCACCCCGCTTCTTCACCTTAATCTCCAAGGGAGGCTTGAGCTGCAGGGGCGGCTCCTTGTAGTCTGGCGGGACCTCGGTATTGCCGGGAAGGTCCAGGGCTACAAAGATGGTCCCCACCCCGGTGTCATACTTGACCACCTCGGTGCGGCCGTTTATATCGGCCAGCCAGAGGTACTGGGTAACCATCCCCACCTGGTAGCTGAGCTTCCTCGCCTGCCATGCCCGGTCGCCGGAGACCACTACCTCCTCCCCCACCGGGTTCCAGTAGGTCATCAGCACCCCCCGGTCCCCGGTGTGGTAGAGGGGCAGGTAGTAGCGCACATCGGGCCTGGGCTCGGCCAGGGGAAGCAGAAACATCACCTGCTCATAGTCGTAGACCGGTCCGCTCTTGGGGTAGGCGTAGCGCTTAACCCGGTCTCCCCGCCGCCGGGTGACCACGATGCGATTGGGAAGGTAGTCCACGATCCAGTAGGTGGTTTCCCCCGCCGCCACGATCTTTCGGGTGGTGCGCAGGGGGACTAACTGCTCGGGGTCAAACACCACCACCGACGACTCACTCAGGTTGGGCCCCTGGGCCATGTAGCGCAGCTCCCACATTCCCGCCCCGTACTCGGGGGAAGCCTTAACCACCTTGTAGTAGGCGGTGCCGATGCGCTTGCCGGTGGTGTCCTTGATGGCGTAGGAGAGCTCGGTGCCCGGCTTCCACTGGAAGGGACGAAAGGTGGGCAGCGAGAGCCGTACCACCCGCTGGGCGCTGGCCGGAAGGGCCAGGAGCAGCATCCCGACCACCAGGAGTACAAATAGTCCAATCCATCTAGCTCTCACCATGGCAGCATCCGCCCCCGAAACGATATCAGGCCTTGTCCATTAGACCAAGCTCTGCCCGGTTGGTTCTCTCCCTTTTGGCTGGTCTATCCTAGCCTGGTGGGCAAGGTAGAGAGCCGGCGAGCCATGCGCATAAACCGCGCCCTGGCCTTCCTGGGGGCGGGATCAAGGCGCAGGGTGGAGGAGCTTATCCGCCAGGGCAGGGTCAGGGTAAACCGGCAGGTGGTAGAGGACCTCTCCCTGCGGGTGGACCCGTGGGAGGACCTGATTGAAGTTGACGGCAGAAGGCTTTCCCCCCCTCCCCTGCTCTACTTTGCTTACCACAAGCCGGCCGGCATCATCTCAACCCTGCGAGATGAGCGGGGAAGAAAGAGCCTTGCCCCCATTGCCGCCGCCATGGGCGGGGGCGTCTTTCCGGTGGGCCGCCTTGACCGGGAGAGCGAGGGGCTGATCGTCTTTACCAACGACGGCGAGTTCGCCCACCGCCTCCTCCACCCCAGCTTTGGCTTTACCCGGGAATACCTGGTATGGGTGAGGGGCCGCCCCGCAAAGGGGGAGCTTTCCCGCCTCACCCAAGGGGTGGAGATCGGCGAACCGAGGAGGGCCCGGGCACTCGCGGTTGAGGTGCTGGAGCAAGGAGGGAGAGAGACCAAGCTCAGGGTGGTGGTGGCCGAGGGAAGAAAGCGGCTGGTGAGGAGGATGTTTCAGGTGGTGGGCCACCCGGTGATGCGCCTGCTCAGGGTCCGCCACGGCCCCATCCGGCTGGGAGGGCTGGAAGCGGGAAGTTTTCGGCCGCTTAGCGAAGGGGAGGTCTCCGCCGTGTTGGGAGGGGATCAAGATAGACGCTAGCGGCCCCCAAGTTGGTAAAATATGTAGCTAGGTGAAGGCAACTCGGCGGGGCGAGTGCCACCTTGCGGGGTGGCTTTTTTATTCCCGCCGGGGTAGTGAGAAGGAGATGGAACTTACGCCAACACAGCTGGAAGAGCGGCTGGACCGCTTCCTCCACCAGCGCGGCTATGAGCTGGTTGCGCTGGAGGTTGTCCACATGCGCGGCGGGACCCTCTTCCGGCTGTTCATTGACCGGCTGGACGAGGAGCGGGTGACCATTGGCGACTGCACCAAGCTGAGCCCTCCCCTCCGCCTGGAGCTGGAGGCACTGGGGGTCTACGACGAGAAGAGTTCCCTTGAGGTTTCCTCCCCCGGCATTGAACGGGTGCTGACCAAGACCCACCACTTTGAGCGCTTCGTGGGCCACCGCGTCAGGGTTACCTTGCTGGACGACGGCCTGCGCAAGACCATTGTTGGGGTGCTGCAGGGGGCCGATGAGGAGCAGATCTGGCTGGGTCTTGACGCCAGGACTTCAGCTCAACTCAAGAGCATCTCCCTGCCCGATCCCCAGATTGAGCCCGGTGCCTTGCGTCAGGTCTCCATCCCCCGCGACCAGGTGCTCCGCTGCCAGCTGGTCGCGGAGTGGTAAGGAGGTAGGTGGCCATGAAGCTGGATCCCGGAGTGGTTGAAGCCCTGGCCGAAATTGAGCGCGAGCGGGGGATTGAACAGGAGCGCCTGGTGGAGCTCCTCAAGGAGGCCTTCGTTGCCGCCTGGCGCAAGGAAAACGGCGAGGACAAGGAGATTCAGATTGAGATCAATCTTGCCGCCCGCCCCCCAGTGGTGGAGGGCTACATAGAGAAGGAGGTAGTGGAGGAGGTAACTGACCCCTCCACCCAGGTGAGCCTGGCAGATGCGCGAGAGAAGGTGGGTGAGGAGGCCGAGGTGGGTGACATCGTCCTGGTGGAGGTGGACCTGGAAGACTT
The DNA here is from genome assembly GCA_026981635.1 of bacterium. Taxonomy (GTDB): domain Bacteria; phylum 4484-113; class 4484-113; order JALSIF01; family JALSIF01; genus JALSIF01. Next base: position 8,634 of record JALSIF010000288.1, read on the forward strand.
CGGTCTGCTGGCGGTGGATTACTTCCGCCACCAGCTCCAGGAGCTGCTCAGGGAAGAGGAGCGGGGCCGGGTCTACGAGCAGTTCAAGGACCGTGTCTTTGAGGTCTTCAACGTAAAGGTCCTCTATCGCGACCGGGGCGATGTCTACGTGGAGGTAGAAGAGAAGTACGAGGGGATCATCCCCCGCCGCGAGCAGATCCCCACCGAGCGCTACGACAACGGCACCCGCCTGAAGGCCCTGCTGATTGAAGTTCAGCCCAACCGCTCACCCATGTTGGTCTTTTCCCGTGCCCACCCCAAGCTGATTGAAAAGCTCTTTGAGCACGAGGTGCCCGAGGTAGCGGAGGGAAACATTGAGATTGTGGCCATCGCCCGCGACCCTGGCCATCGGGCCAAGGTGGCAGTCCGCTCCAAGATCCCCGAAATTGACCCGGTGGGAACCTGCATCGGCACCAAGGGCATCCGGGTTACGGCGGTCTCCAGCGAGATCGCCAACGAAAAGATAGACCTGATTGAGTGGAAGGACGATCCCTTTGAACTCATCGCCGAGTCCCTTAGCCCGGCCAAGGTCTATTCGGTGGAGATCTTTGAGGACACCAACCGGGCCGAGGTGATCGTCCCCGACGACCAGATCGCCATCGCCATCGGCCGCGGCTGGCGCAACGTGAAGCTTGCCTCCCGCATCACCGGCTATCACATTGAGGTCAAGTCCATGTCGGAAGCTGGCCTGACGCCAGAAGAGGAAGAGGAGGAGGGAGAGGGAGACGCAGATTCCGGCGAGCAGGCAGCGGAAGCCTCCGCCAGCGGAGAGGAGAGGGAAACTAGTGCCCAGGAGGTGGAGGGTGGCTAGCGCTCCCTGGGTTCCCATCCGCACCTGTATCGGCTGCCGCCGCCGCCTGCCCAAGCCGCAGCTTATCGTGATCAAACTTAATGAGGGACGCTTTGAGGTCTACCCACCGGGCACCAAACTGCCGGGGCGCAGTCTATATCTCTGTCCCCGGGCCGACTGTCTGGATAAGCTGAGGCGCCGCAAGAAGGTGGTTTTCAAAGCCCAGCCACCCGGCAGGTCTATAATCCCGCTCTCAAGCGAGGCGGGCAGGGAGCTGCTCGCCAAGCTGGCCCGGCTGATTGAGAGGCTCGGCCCGCCAGATGAGAACCGGCTGGCGGGGCCCGGTCAGGCCAGGCGGGGAGAAATGTAGCCATATGCCTGCAAAACTGATCACACTGCTCAGGCGCTTCAAGGGATTGGGCGTAAGCTCAGTGGAGGAGCTCATTGAGCTGCTCGCCCAGCTGCGCGGCGTCAAACCCGACAGCATCTCCGCCATGGAGACGGTAAGCGACGACGAGGTCGCCGCCCTGGAGCAGCTGGTCAAGGGAAACGGCGCCGCTGCCGAGGTGAAAAAAAAGCCCCCCCAGCCCAAGCGAGTCCAGCCCGCCCGTCGCCTGAGAAGAAAGATAAGCGAGCT
>JALSIF010000289.1 GCA_026981635.1 bacterium
CACCAGGTAGGGCGGGACCATCCCGGGCAACCATCCCTATCCAGCCTATAATCGCACCAGGTGGGAGAGGCAAGCGACCCGCGTGATCTTAAGGCCCTGCTGGCACGACGAGGGGAGGCACTGCACAGGATTGTCCAGTGGCTCAAAAACCCCCACCCCGAGCGGGGGAGCTTCGTGGTCAGCGGCGGGCTGGCGGTGGGCAAGAGCGACTTTTTGGACGGGCTGGTGGAACGGATAAAGAGCGATCCGCCCAGGGAGGAGCTCCACATCGGCCTGGTTGGCTTTGGACAGCTTGCCAGCCACGACCTGGTCTGGGGGCTGGCCGAGGTGGTGGACCTGGCCACCGAGGAGCTTATGGCCCAGTGCGACGAGGAGCTGGCCTACGAGATCACCGCCGCCTTCATCCTCCACTTCGGGCAGCCGGAGCAGGCGGCGGAGATGGGAAGGCGTAGCGGCCCGCAGGAGCGCAGGAAGCTGGTGGAGGCCTGGGAGATAGACCCGCGGGACGGCCTGATGGCCTGCTTCATCCGTCTCTTCAACCGCGCCATCAGCAGCTTCTCGCCCGAGAACCTGGCCTCGGCCATGGCCAACCCAGCCGGTCCACCCGCCTACCAGCGGCTGCAGAACTTTGGCGCCAGCCTGTTTATGCTGCTCAACCGGGCCGGCCAGGGGATGCCCTACGAGGGACCCACCTTCGTGCTGGTGTTTGACGACCTGGAGTTTGCCAGCTGGGAGCAGGTGGGTCAGCTTCTGCACCTCGGCACCCGCATCCCCCGCTGCTTCCGGCTTGTCTTCTGCCTCAGTCAGCTTCCCCAGGAGGAGGGCAAGGAGAACTTCTCCCTCCGCTTCAACCCGCTTTTCAAGCAACTTGCCGGGGACAACTGGGTCAACCTGGAGTTTGACCCCGAGGCATCTTCCCTCACCTACCAGGAGGGGGAGAGGGTAGATGTGGAGCACTACATCGGTGAGCTTGCCCGCCTGCCGGAGGAGGGAGTGCTCATCGTTGAGGCCCTCTGCTGGGCTCCCTTTGCTCCCCGGGCGTCGGTTGAAGAGCTGGAGGCGCTCACCGCCCTTGATCGGCAGGGGGTGGAGAGGGGGCTGGGGGCATGCCTTAGGGCGGGACTGGTGGTGCGGCGGCAGATGGGCTACTGGATGGTTCACCCGGGACTGGTTGAACACCTGAGGATCGCCCTGGCCAAGCGGTGGGGGATTGAGATCCCCTCCCGCGGCAAGCCGGAGCACGAAGACCGCTTCCGCCAGGCGATGGAGATGATCACCGGAGAGATCGCCGTGCGGCTGGCGGAAGGACTGGAAGAAAACCTGCTCATCCGCCAGGACCCCTACCTGCTCCACAACCTGGTGATCAACCCAGCCGCCATGGAGCTGGTACCGGAGCTGGTGGGGGAGGTGATGCCGGGGATGGTCTGGTACTACTACCACCACCGGGAGGCGGCCATCGCTGCCAGCCTGGCCAGCCGTTTCCTGGAAGGGGTGGAGCGCGGCCAGCTCAAGGTCCCCGCCCAAACCAGCGCCTTCGTGCGTGGGGTGCTGGCCAGTTCCCTATATCTGCTTCGCAGGGTGGAGCAGGCGGGGGAGCAGTTTGACCGCTTCATCGCCTACTGCGAGCAGGTGGGCACTGAGCGGGCGCGGGCGGCCGCCCTCAACCGCAAGGGGTCAATGCTGCTGGAGTTTCGCCACATCCAGCAGGCCCAGCCTCCCCTAGAAGAGGCCCTGCGCACCTACAGGGAGCTGGAGGAGAAGGCGGGAGAGGCGGCGGTGCTGGGCAACCTGGGGAGCCTGGCCATGCTCAAGGGGGAGCTTGCCGAGGCGGAGGAGCTGTTTCGCCGCTCGGCGGAACTGGCCAGGCAGCTTGGGGAGGTGCAGGTGGAGCTAAACGGCCGGCTCAACCTGGGGCTGGCCTACCTCAACCAGGGCAAGACCGAAGCGGCGCGCGGGGAGCTGGTAGTGGCCCAGCAGCTGGCCGACCAGCTCAGGGACGAGCACCGCTCGGCCATGGCCCGCTTCTACCTGGGGCTGGCTGCCCAGCGGGAGGGAAGGATGCAGGACGCCCTGGACCTGCTGGGGGCGGCGCGGGAGAGCTTCATCCGCCTGGGGGACCACTTCCACTACACCTCGGCCGCCCTCCACTTGGTGGAGCTGCTTAACCGGGCGGGCCACCGGGAAAAGGCGCTGGGCTTTGCCCGTGAGGCGGTGGCCATCGCCGAACAGATCAACCACCCAGCCAAGGAGCGGCTGAGAAAGCTCCTCGCTGATCTCAGCGCCCTGGACAGCCTGGACCAGCTCCCGGGAGAGGTGGGGAAAGCCTAGGCGAGAGGAACCGGGGCGGAGTCCACCACGGAGAAGTGGGCCAGGAGGGACTCGAACCCCCAACCAACGGATTAAGAGTCCGCTGCTCTACCAATTGAGCTACTGGCCCAATAGGAAGTATATCGGGCAAGGCGAATTTATCGCAACCCCCCTCCCCCGCTGAGCGAAGGGGGCAGGCGTGGGGGGCTCAAGTGCCGAGCAGAGAGTAGGGAGGGTGGGGCTCGAACCCACGACCTCCGGATCCACAATCCGGCGCTCTAACCAAACTGAGCTACCTCCCCACGGAGGCGGTCGGGTCAACACTATTCTACCTAGGCGGGGGGGATTCTAGCGCCCTCCCCTTCCCCTGAGCCGGTTGCTAACATCCACCTGGTGAAGGAGCTGGAGCAGATCGTGGCGGTGGTCACCGGCGGTACCCGGGGGATCGGTCTGGGGATTGCCAAGGAGCTGGCCCGCCAGGGAGCCACCGTGGTGATGGTGTATGCCCACGACGACGCCCAGGCGGAGCGGGCGGCTGGCGAGGTCAACGAGCTGGTGGAGGGAGAGCAGCCGGCGGCCAAGTGCTGGAAGGCAGATGTGACCAGCCTCACCCAGCTTGAGCTGATGCTTAGCGGCGTCCACTCGGTCCATGGGCGGGTGGACGCGGTGGTCCACGCGGTGGGGGCCAGCCACTGGGACCCGGTGGCCGAGCTTGATCCCACCCTGTTTGACCGGGTGCTGGCCCGCATCCTCTATGGGGCCTTTTTCCTCACCAAGCTTTCGGTGCCGGTGATGCGGGGGCAGAACTTCGGCCGGCTGGTCTATGTGGCCAGTGGGGCAGTCACCGAGCCGCGCGCCTACCCCAACATGGCGGCGGAGGCCATCGCCAAGCTGGGGCTGGTGGCGCTGGCCAAGGCGGTGGCGGTGGAGGAGGCGAAAAGCGGCATCACCGCCAATGTGGTGGCCACCTCCTTTACCGTGCCAGAGGAGATGGGTGAGGAGGAGAGGCGGCAGCTCACCTCGGCGGTGCCCGTGGGCAGGGAGGTGGATCCGCTGGAGGTGGGCCGGGCAGTGGCCTTCCTGGTCTCTCCCAAGAGTGCCTACATAACCGGGCAGGTGGTGGGAGTGACGGGAGGGTTCAACCTCTAGGCCACCCGTCCCACTTCGCTGTTAGACTTGCCCCGGTGAAGCGGCTACTGGCCATTGCGCTGGGCATCTTCGTTACCGTCTTTGCCCTAACTCTCCTAGTAGGGAGCATCTTTCTGCTCAAAGAGCGGGCCGGACCAAGCAAGGAGGTAAGGGAGCTTCGTGCCAAGGCGGAGAGGCTGGAGGAGAACCTTGCGCGAGCGCTGGACGAGCTAATCGCTCGGCCGGAGGACCGGGGAGCCGCCCAGCGCACCATCAACCTGGCCCTGGAGACCGGTCACCTGGGGCTGGCGCTGGTGGTGGCCCATGCCCTGGGGATCAGGGACAGCCGCCTTGAGGAGGTGGTGGAGTTTGTGCGCCAGGGGGAGAGGCGGCTGGCCCAGGGCAAGCCCCCCGAGCGGCAGAAGGCGCTAAGCCTCATTGAACGCTTTGAGGATGACCCCCTGGCCGACTGGATCAGGTTCTATGTGGCCAGCCGCTATGCCGCCACCGGTGACTGGCATTCAGCACTGAACAACTTCCTCCTCATCAGGCATCTTGCCGGGGTGGAGCAGAGCTGGGTCACCTACTTCGCCCTGCGGGCGGCAATCAAGGCCAACCAGAAGGAGAAGGCGGAGGAGCTCTACACCCGTTCTGGTCGGGTGCCGGTGGACGCACCCCTGGCCCTGAAGCTCCGCATCCGGCTGATGCGCATCGCCTACACCGCCAAGTTCGTTGACCCGGTCAAGGCCCGCTGGCAACTGAGGGAGCTGGCCGAGCAGCCGCCCCAGGAGCTGGAGAGGATGAGCGCCCTGGCCCTGGACCGGCTGAGGGCAGAGGTGGCCCGAGAGATCGCCCGCCGGCTGGCGGAGAAGGATGCCGAGCAGTACCTGCCCTGGGAGGCAGAGCTGTGGCTGGTTTCGGCGCTGGAGGAACCCCGGGCAACCGCCCGCGATCCCGACTTCGTCGCCCGCCTGCCCAAAGTCGCAGGCCGCTTCGTAGCCCAGCTTGACCAGCTCAGCGGGGAGGAACTCTTCTCCCTTGCCCGTAGCCTGGCGATGACCGGTGCGGGGCTGCCCGCCCCCTTCAAAGGCTCATCCGTGGAGCGGGCCTTCGTGGCCCTGAGCCTCAAGCCGGAGGAGGGAGGGGAGCGGATGAAGCTGGCGGTGGCCAGCATGCAACTGAGCGGCGACCCGGAGGAGCTGGTCGCCCTGGTGGCGGCGGAGCTAGCCGAGCGGCTGGTGGGAGAGGGGAAGGAGCTGGCGGTGGCGGAGGAGCTCATGCGCACCGCAGCAGGTCTCTCCACCCGAGGCTGGCCCAACTACGCCTACCGGGCGGCGGTCATCCGGAGGCTGAGGGGGCGCTCCCTGCTGCCCAAGGACGCCGAGATGCTGGTGGAGGCGGCACGGGCGGCAACCGACCCTGAGGTGGTGCGCGGGGCAAGCGCCGAGGCGCTGGGCTATGCCGCCCGGAGCAAGGGCGGGCCGAGTGTGGCTGAGCTGCTTGAGAAGTTGCCCGAAAGTGAGGTCACCCAAGCCTGGCGGGCGCAGCTTAGGGGCAAAGAGAGAACCTACACCTTCGGCGAGGTGAGCTTCTACCAGCTCACTCCGGAGCTGGAGAGATTCGGCTGGGCCGACCAAAAGCCCAACTGGAACCGGATCAAGGAGGCACTGGGGGAGGCGGACCGCTTCGCTGGCTGGGGGCTGATGGACCTGGCCCGCACCTCGGGCAGTGGGCTTACTGCGGTGGGCTATGCGGCAGCCGCCCTCATTGGGGCGGCAGGCAGGCTCACTCTGCGGGAGCGGGCGGAGCTGGGTGAGCTTCCCACCAGGCCCAGCCTCGCCTACCTGACCATGTTGGCCTGGCTCTACCGCTCCCCCTACCGGGAGCTGATTGATAGGCTCTCCCGCCAGGCGGGGGTGGAACCCGAGCTGGTGGCAGCGGTGGCCCTGAAGGAGTCGGACTTCAGGGCCGACGCCCGCTCCCCGGCGGGGGCGGTGGGGATCATGCAGGTGATGCCGGGGGTGGCGCGAAACCTTCCCGGCATCCGGAGCGACCAACTGGAAGATCCGGAGGTAAACATCCGGGCGGGAATACGCGTACTTATGGAGGCAGGGCTGGGGCAGGCGCCCATTGAGGAAGTGCTTGCTGCCTATAACTGGGGGCGGAGTCGAGTTGGGAACCATCCCCTGGGCCCCTCCGAGGAGGGAAGGCGGCTGGTGTGGATAGAGACCCTGCCGATTATTGAGACCGAGTATTTTGTCAAGAAAGTGATAACCTACCGAGCGCTATACCGACTTATATGGGGGATATTCCCAGCAGATTCTTCAGAATAGGACAAACCGGGGCCAGAGCGGGTATACTCACAACCTTAGTGGGTGAGAAGTGAAAATGGGCAGGAAGGAAGACCCAGCTGAAAGGATCAAGCTCTATGGGGATGCCAAGGCTACCCTGAACCCCCTTGATCGGGCGCGCAAGCGCAAGCGCCTCAAGCAGGCGGAGGCCGCCTATCAGGAGAACCCGGAGGACCCCCAGCGGATCATTGAGTATGCCGATGCCCTGTTTGACATGGGCGAGCTGGAAAAGTCCCTGGAGCTACTGGAGGGGCTGGGGGAGCAGACCTCAAACGACCCTGAGCTGCTCTACAACCTGGGCTTCATCTACCTCAAGCTGGGCAAGGTAGACGAGGCGGTGGGCTACTTTAAGCAGGTGATAGAGAAGGCTCCCGATCACCCCCTGGCCCGCAGTGCGGGCTATGAGCTTTGGACCATTGACCCAGAGTCCTACTCTCCCTTTGAACGCCGACGGGTGGAGAAGGCCCACAGCGAGACGGCCAAGGAGTAGGCTCAACCCTGCTTGACCAGCCGGGGCTAGGCTTTTGCCGGGAGAATGTCGGTCTCTTCCCACGCCCTGGCCCACCTCTTCCGCCTGTTTGGCTACCAGCCCCATCCGGCCCAGCTCAGGGTTCACCTCTCCCCTGCCCCCCGCCGGCTGGTCATCTGTGGTCGTCGCTTTGGCAAGACCACCCTGGCCGCGGTGGAGGCAGCGGTGGGTCTGCTGGCTGGTGCCCGGGTATGGGTGGTGGCCCCCACCTACCGCCAGTGCGGGCGAACCCTGGCCGTGGCAGGAAAGATGCTGGTGCGCATTCCCACCCTCGGGGAGAGCATGGCCATCTCCAGACAGCCCCCCCGCCTCTCCCTCTGGGGAGGGGTGATTGAGGGCAAAAGCGGGGAGAATCCGGCGGGGCTTCTGGGGGAGCGGGTGGACCTGCTCATCCTGGATGAGGCGGCTAGGCTTTCCCGCGAGGTGTGGGAGAGCCACCTCAGCCCCGCACTGATTGAGGGGGGGAGGGCGCTGATCATCTCCACCCCCTACGGCAGGAGCTGGCTACATGAGCTCTTCCAGCGGGCGAAGGAGTGGGAGGAGTGGGAAGTCTTCCAGTTTCCCAGCGAGGCCAATCCCCTCATCCCCACCGGTCTGATTGAGCGTGAGCGGCGTCGGCTTCCCGAGGATGTCTTTGCCCGGGAGTACCTGGCTGAGTTTGTCCTGCCCCAGGAGCGGGCGGTGCCCGAGTTTGACCCGGAGGTCCATGTGGGGGAGGTTGAGTTTGACCCCTGGCTAGACCTCTACCGGGCGATTGACTTCGGCTTTAGCGATCCCTTTGTCTGTCTGGACTTCCAGATCACCCCCCAGGGGCAAGTGAGGGTGATCGGGGAGTACTACCGGCGGATGACGGTGCTTAGCGAGCATGTCAGGGAGCTTCGCAAGGGAGAGAAGAGCTACCCCTTTGCCCTGCCGCCGGGGCGGGACTACTACCGGTCCGGGGGGGAAGCCGGGGAGCGGATCCACTATGCCGCCGACCCCAGCGGCGGGGGGCTTTTGGCGGAGCTCAGGCTGCGCCTGGGTCGGCCCATCATCGCCCGGCGGGTGCTGAGGGAAAGCTCTTTCATGGAGCTGAGAGAGCTGTTTCGCTTGCGGATTGAGGGGGAGCCGGCCATCCTCATCCACCCCCGCTGCGAGAACCTGATCAGGGAGCTGAGCGAACTTCGTCTCCACCCGGAGACGGGGCAGAGCCTGGGCAGTGATCATGCGGTGGACGCCCTGCGCTATGGGCTGGCTGCCTTCCTGCCTTGGCGGGAACCCGTGGAGATGGGATGGACGGGGGGAGGCTGGCCGCCCTAGGGAATGTAGCCGCGGCGGCGCTCCCGTTCCTCCTTCTCAATGCGAAGCTGGGTCTGGCGCGCCCAGCGGCGCATCTTGTTGAGGGCGCGGCGCTCAATCTGGCGCACCCGTTCGCGTCCCATGCCGAAGAGGCGGGCCACCTCTTTGAGGGTCATGGGCGGGTCGTAGGATTCCTCCCCCTCCTCGGTCAGGCCGTAGCGCTTGATGATCACCTGGCGCTCAAGGTCGGTGAGCTGGGCGAGGAAGTGGCGGATCTGGAGGGTGTTTAGCACCTTCTGGGGGCCGTCCTCCTCCGAAGCGGGAATGCGCTCTTTGAGCTCCCTGCCCTCCTCTGCCGATTCGTTTCCGTCGGAGTGCTCAAAGCTGGTGTCCAGGCTCATCACGAAGGGGATGGAGTTGTGGTAGCGCTCCACCTCCTCCACCGTCATGCCGAGCACCTCGGCGATCTCCTCGGTGGTGGGCTCGCGGCCGTGCTCGCGGCGGAAGGCGTCCTGGGCCTTGCGGATCTTGTGGACCCGCTCAAAGACATGTTCGGGGACCCGGATCAGGTTGTGGTTTTTGGTGATGTAGCGAAGGATGCGCTGCTTGATCCACCAGGTGGCGTAGGTGGAGAACTTGTAGCCCAGCTCGGGCTTGAAGCGCTCAATGGCGATGAGCAGGCCCACATTGCCCTCGCTTATGAGGTCGGCCAGGGGAATGTTCAGGTTCTTGTAGCGCTTGGCAATGGAGACCACCAGGCGGAGGTTGGACTCGGCAAGCTTGCGGCGGGCCTCCTCCCGCTCCCACTCGGGGAGGGACTCGTCCACTATCTTTTGGGTTATCTCCCGCTCCTCCTCGGGGGTAAGCAGGGACTGGCGAGAGATGAAGTCAAGGTGGGCCGCCAGGGCGTTCTCCAGCCGCTCCTTCTCTGAATAGGTCAACTTCCATCACCTCCCCAACCGATCCCGGCGGGGGTGGAATACTGCATCCTATTTTATAGCCTTTTTCAAGCGGGGCAAACCATCGGGCTACCGGTCAAGGTTGGTTCTAAGTCCCAGCCCCAACCGCTGGAAAAGACCCACAATCAGCAGATCGGTTCCCTTTCTGGCCTCCAGCTTCTCGTATTCCGGGGGGACCGAGGTGAGGGAGGAGCAGTCCAACTCGCGGGGGGAAAGACCCCGGGTGGAAAAGTCAAGCAGGGTTCCACCTGAGCGGGCCTTCATGGAGAGAGGAAGACCGGTCTCCTCGTCCAGGAAGAAGACAAACTCCCCCCGCTCTCCCACCTCAATGCGGTAGCCCTCAACCGGCCGCTCACCCACCGCCCGTCGGCCCAGCCGCCTGAGGGCAAGGCGAGGGATCTGGGAGACATCCTCCACCCCCTCCTCGGCCAGCCTGGCCAGCTCCCGGCGGGTGGCCTTCCACCAGCGCTCAACCCACTCATCACCCATCGCTACGATGCCCAGGACCAGCGGATCCCGCAGGGGATCCAACCGGTCCAGGGGAAGTTCCTGCCAGGATCGGGTGGAGGGGAAGATGACCAAGAGGCGGTTTTGCGGACGGTCCACCACCAGGACGATGGGGGGAGGGGAAGGGGCGGGCTGGGTGGTCTCCTGCCCCGGGCCCTCACCGGTGGGCTGGCCCCGCTTTTCCTCCTCCTGCTTCCGGCCGCTCTCACCGGTACGGCGGCGGCTGGCCAGCTGGTAGGTGAGATCCTCCGCTGTGGAAGGCCCGGCTGAGGGGCCGCCTTGCTCCCCTTCCCTGCCCTGGGCTTCCTCCTCGCCCTCGCCCGCCGGAGGAGGGATGAGGGGTGGGAGGAAAAACTCAATGCGGGTTATCCCCTGGGCATAGACCATGGTGCCGTGGAGGAGCAGGCGGGAGGCACTCCCCTGGCGCAGGGTCACCTCATAGGGGGTGCTCAGGGCAGTACAGGTCTCCTCTGCTGGAACTGGCTGCGTCGCCAGCAGAGCGACCAGGAGAGCTGCTGGTATGAGGGAAAGGACTCTCACACCGCCAAGTTTAGCTACCCCCGGGGAGGGAGGGAGCGCCTAAGAGTTGGAAAGGTTTGGTAAGTTGATTTTTCTTATCCGAGGGTAGCTATAATCTCAACCGAGCAAGAGGCGAGCCTAGCGCTGGGAAAACCCAGAGGGCAAACCTTTCCACAGAGGTATTCCGGTGACCTCAAGAGAACCCCACCCCAACCCCATGGCGAGAGGATTTGTCATCCTAGGCGCCGCCTTCCTGCTGGTGCTTGCTCCAACCCTGGGCGGCAAGCACCAGGCGGGGGCGGAGGAGCTTCCTCCGGCCGAGTTTGAGCGCCAGGTCAGGGCTCGCTACAGCGGGCTGGAGGAGGAACTCAGGGCCTTCATGGCCAGCTACCTGGAGGAGGAGTGGGGGCTTAGGGGAAACGATGCCCGCG
>JALSIF010000290.1 GCA_026981635.1 bacterium
AGGAAGGAACCGAAGAAAGCTCCTCTCCCTCCGAGCTTGCCCTCAAGCCCAACGCCGAGGGAGAAGGGGGACAGGCGGAGGGCTGAGACATAGGTTAGGCCTGCCCAACCTGCCCCTTGGCAGGGGTTTATAATCGCCCCGATGCCCGGCTGGGAGCTTGAGCAGGAGCTGAGGGAAATAGGCTTCAGGCTCATCGCCGGGGTTGACGAGGTGGGTAGGGGAGCGCTGGCTGGTCCAATAGTGGCTGCCGCCGTCATGCTTCCCTTCGGTACCACCATTGAGGGGCTTGACGACAGCAAGCGCCTTGCTCCCCCCCTGCGCCTCAGACTGAGCGAGCAGATCATGGGGCAGGCCCTCTCGGTCGCCTACGGCCAGGTCAGCGCAGAGGAGATTGACCGGATGGGGGTGCTCAGGGCAACCTTCCTCGCCATGGAGCGGGCCCTTGCCCAGCTTGACCCTCCCCCCGAGTGCGTGCTGGTGGACGGCCCCCATCCTCCCCCCCTGCCCATCCCCGCCTTCCCCATCGTCAAGGGGGATCAGCTCTCCACCCTGATTGCTGCCGCCTCCATCTGTGCCAAGGTGGAGCGCGACCGGCTGATGGAGGAGCTGGACCGCCAATACCCCGACTACGGCTTTGGCCACCACAAGGGCTACTGCACCGAAGAACACCTCCAGAGCCTGAGCCGCCTCGGCCCCTGCCCTGTCCACCGCCGCCGCTTCAACCCCGTCTCCCAGCTCGGCATCTTCCCCCCAGGGCAGGACTAGGGGTTGGCTACAGGGCCAACAGGGGCTAGGATGAGGTTGATGGTTCGGGCGAGGCTAAGTCTGCTCCCCTTGCTGGCGTTCCTGCTTTTTGTCTCCGCCTGTGGAGGCTCGGGTGGGGGCCTAGCCGGTCTCCCCTCGGTGGGCAGGGTAAGGGTCATGATGGAGGGGGAAGGGGGTGCCCCCATCACCCAGTTCGGCGCCAGCATCTCTCTCTCCCAGAGTGCCACCGGAGCGGAAAATGGAGCCGATGCCACCGTCCTCCAGGGGAACATGCTCCGCTTGGCTGGCGAGCCATTTACCCCAACCAGCCTCCTGCTCGGCTTTGACCAGCCGACGGGCATGGACCCGGTCTTCCTCTCCCTTCCTCCCGGCCGGCGGGTGGTGGGATGGATGCGGCTCTTTGCCCAGGACGAGGCAGGGGAGGAGCTTGCCGATCTGGTCTTCTTCGGTCCGGGGGTGGAGCTGCTGGTTCCGCTCACCCCAGACACCTCCCCCGGCCAGATGCTGGAAGTGGGGGAGGTGCGCTCCGGCCGGGTTCACCTGGCCGGCATCGTGGCAGTGGTTGAGGATGGACAGCCCTTCCCCCTCGCCCGCTTCGTGGTGGGCAATCCGGGCACCTTCGTAGTACTGGCACCGTCTGCTCCCTAGCTCTCCCTGGAGCCGCCTGCTAAGCTCTAAGCTCAACTCATTCCGGGAGCGGAGGAAGGAAAGTGAGCCTGTCTCGTCGCCTTTGGCTGGATGCAAGCCTGGTCACCCTTTTTGTCCTGCTGATGATTCTCACCCTGCCCGCCACAAGCCTTAGGGCGTGGGGTGAGAGGGAGGGCGAGGACTACTGGCTTCCCTTCATAAGCTCCGAGGGCTACCGGGGCCACCTGGTAATCCCCAGTGCCCTGCCCACCCCCGATGGCTACTTCTTCCTCGGCCTGGGATCCAACACCAACCAGACCCGCTTTCAGGGCCTTAGACAAAACACCTATCTCCTAAGCCTGGGCTACCTGCCCGGCCTGGAGTTGAGTTTACGTTACACCGTATTTCCTGATACGGTTGACCCGAGTCTCGCTCCTACTTTCGGTGACATCAAGGACCGCTCACTTGCTTTCAAGTTCTCTTCTTACTACCTTCTTAAAAACAGTCAGGGTCAACCCTTGCCCATTCAACTTGCCCTCGGTGCCACCGACATCGTAGGCCGCTCCCGTCAGCAGGAAGCTCTATATGGCGTAATGGGAGCCGATTGGGGGCGCCTGCGCATTGACCTAGGAGCAGGAACTGAGCGCTTCTCCGGCCTATTCGGAGGTGCCACCTACCGCCTCAGCCGCCACCTCGCCCTCTCGGCCGACTTTGACACCGAAGACCTGAGTCTGGGAGCCCATATCCGTCCCTCCCGCTGGCTCCAGCTCACCGCCGGCTACACCCTGGGCGAGGGCTCTGTCCTGGGGGCCTACTTCTCCGGCCCCCTCAGCCGACGGGAGAAGCTCTACCCGCTTGGGTCTCCTCCCTCTAGGGAGGGGGTGGAGATCACTTACGACTCCTTGGGGGAGAGTTGGGCAGAAAAGATCCGCGACCGCCTCCTCTCCTACGGCTTGGAGGATGTGCGCCTCACCGGCGGTGACGACTGGCTGGCGGTGGAGTTTACCGACCGCCGCTTCCGCGACCCGCTGGTAGGTTACGGGGTGGTGCTGGTGGAGCTTGCCCGCCATGCTCCCCTCGGATACGAGAGCTTTTCTGTCACTCACCTGGTTGACCGCACTCCCCTCGCCACCCTTACCGTCCCCCGCTCTGCACTGGTTGAGTTCGTAGCAGGGAGAAAATCCCTGGCCGACTTCGCCCTCACCGTCCAGGCCGACTGGGACGGGCCCCCTTCGCACGGTGATCGTTTGGCCGGCCGATCCGGCTCAAGTCTGAGGAAGCTTGACCTGGAGCTGCTCCCCTCAGTGGATATAAACCTTGGTCTGGAGCGGAATCCCTTTGAGAAGAGCCTGCGCCTCAGGCTGGTTGAGCAGCTTCCCCTAATGCCCCACCTCTCCCTCCAGGGTCGCCAGGGAGTGGTGCTCTCTACTGACTTTCCCGGCGAGGAAGAGGGCGACCGCCTCTACGAGCGCCTCTTTGCCCGCCTCAACTTCCGCACCCCCGGCAACTCCCCACTTCTGCTCCAGCTTGAAGGGGGCAGGCTTTCACCCCTGGAGGAAGGGATAAGGGGTGAGCTGCGCTGGGAGACTGGGGCAGCTGGACTTCCCTTCTATTTCTCTGTGGAAGGCGCTAGGGTCAGGTGGCGCGAAGCCCGCCAGTGGGAGAACCTTCTGCTTGGTGGGGCAGGTCTCAGGGTGCCCCGCTACGACCTGGACCTTTCCCTCCTGGGGGGCCAGTTCCTGGACGGCGACCAGGGCCTGCTAGTGAGCATGGAGAGAAGCTTCGGCCTAAACTCCATCCGCCTTTTCGCTTTCAACACCAATCAGAGCGACACCGAAGGAGGATTGGAGGTACTCCTTTCCGACCCCTTTTACAAGCGTCCTCGGCCAGAGGCCATCAGAATCATGCCTGTTGCCCTTTACCCTTATCGGGTGATAACCACCACCGATCCGGTGGGCCGGACCCTGCGCACCGGAGGAGGAATTTCCCGGCTGCTCCTGCGGGCAACCCCTGACTACATCCTGACCCATCTTGAAGTCATCCGTGAGGTTGCTCGCTGGATGCTTTCCAACTGACTAGGGGAATAGTCCCAATACCGAGGTCAAATTTGTTGGCAATTGGGTATCAATGCAGGACCTCGGCCGGGGAGGGAGGGTTAGCATTGGGGCAGCGATGGAGCGTGGAACGGTGGTAATCCCTGACTGCCCCCCTTCACTTGCATGGTCAACCACGCTTGCTATAATTAGTCCTCACCAAATCCAGTCTCGGGAAATACGGGAAAAGGAGGAACGAGGTACAGTGGTGAGAGAGCACAAGTACATACTTGTCGCGTTGCTGTCCCTGGGGGCTTTCCTGTGGGCAGCCTGTAACGGTGGTGAGGTCCGTGGACCAGGCCCTGGCCCCGGTGGAGGAGACACCAACCCTCCAAGCTTCACAGCACTGCCATCCTGCACCGACCCGGAGGGAGACTTTGTCTTCACCTGCACAGCCACCGGTTCGGATGACAGCGGAGGTAATGTCACCTACACCTGGTCGGTTACCGCCGGCTCGCTTTCTCTGGGAAGCACCACTTCCCAGGTTGCACCTGATCAAACACTGACCGACACAAAGGCCAGCGGTACTGCCAGTACGGTTGACTGGGACCTCTCTGGTGAGGCAGACGGGACCTACACCATCTCCGTCACCCTAACTGACCAGGCGGGTAACACCTCCGCCGCCGCAACCGCTGAAGTGACCAAGGCTGTTGTTACTAACCAGCCGCCTTCTTTGAGCGACATCACGGTGACCGACAACGGCGACGGCACCTTTGACCTGTCAGTGACCGCCACCGACCCGGACGGCGACCAGGTTACTTACGACTGGTCAGCCGATGCCGGCACACTTGCCGTGAAGACCACTTCCCAGGTGGCTGTTTCTGATGGTCCAAAGAATTCGGGTGAGGCAAGCACCGTGGTGCTCACCTGCCCGGCGGAAGGAGGGGACGTGAACGTCTCGGTAACCGCCACCGACAGCGAGGGCAACACCAGTGACCCGGCCACCACCACGGTGAGCTGCGCTCCGGCTGCCCAGAACCGCGACCTGCCCGCCAACACCTTCAGCTTCTGGCTGCTGGACAAGAACGGCAACCCGCTGCCCACCTCCACCGGCGGCAACGACCCCGAGTACGACGTCCAGTCGGGTGAGTGCTACTGGCTGGTGGCCGCCACCGGTGAGTTCGGCACCGACATCCCGGCCAACGTGGACGCAGCCACCCTGGCCACCTACACCGGCAACAACGCCTTCGCCGACGCGGTGATTGACTTCGTCTGGGGTCCGCAGGGGGCCATCTCGCTGGTGGGTGCACCCGGCTCGGTCAACCCGGGTATGCCTGACGTACCCATCAACGCCGACTGCAATGGCCTCGACGGGAGCCAGGGTCGCTTCTCGGCCGACACCGACGACGGCATCTACGACCTTGGTTCGGCTGAGGCACTGGGCGGTTCTGCTCCACTGTTTGACGTGGCCAACGGCCTGCCGCCGCTGGACAAGGCGAGCGTGACCCGGGGCACCATTGGCGCCGACTGGTCGGTTGACTGGACCACCACCGAGGAGCTGACCAACGTGACCGAGTGGGCCTTTGGTGGTCGTCTGTCCGGCACCAGCTTTGCCACCGAGGAGGTAGTGCCCAGCGAGGATGTAGCCATCATCTCCGTGGCCATCAAGATTGAAGCCGCCTCCGGTACCACCATCAACCTGTCTTTCCTTGACTCCATCTACAGTGGTGGTGCCCGGCCCACGCTGGGTGACGGTACCCAGAACAAGGACAACTTCCTCACCTTCTACATGAACCTGGCCCAGGAGAAGATCATCCCCAACCTCCAGGACGTGACGCTCAACGTTCAGTAACTATCCCTCTAACTCGTTTAGGGGGAAGCGGGAAGGAACTGGTACCCGTTGGCGGGGTTACCGAAGGAGAGGTAGCCCCGCCAACGGGACCGGGAAAGAAGGAAGTGTGAGAGGTGAGAGACAATGAGCATTCGTAAATACCCACAACTAGTGGTAGCAGGACTGGCTCTACTCATCGCCCTGGCCCTGGTGAGCTGTAACGGTGGTGAGCAGAGGCTGGCTCAGTCCAGTGGGGTCAGTGAGACCGCCGCTGGCCCGGTTACTCCGGTGAGAGCAGGCGATGGTGAGGTAGCAATTGTTGCCTACGACCCGGAGGGTCGTCCCAGCCAGGAGCTCACCCAGCTCGTCCAGGCCGAGATGGAGGGGAAGGTCCTGAAGATCGGCCTAAAGGGTGGTGAGGGCAAGTTCATCTACCTTACGGTGGACTACAACCCTGCTAAGCTCTCTCCCACCCAGATTGAGCTGGCTGACCGTTTCGCTGAAGACGGCAACCTGCTCAAGTTCGGCAAGCGCTTCCGGGAGGGGAAGGTGGCCATTGCGGTGGCCATGATTCGTCCTTCCGAACGTGAGCCGATGGAGCTCTCGGGTGAAGTGGCGACGATCCAGTTTGGTCCCGGTCCTGATGTAATGAAGGAGACTGCCGGTGGGATTAACCAGCCCGGTGAGCCCATGGTGGTTATAAACCCTGCTGATCCGACCAATCCTCAGGACGCGGTTGACCTGGATGCTGGCTTGGTAAGCGCCGAACTAAGGGTCAGGGGTGACACCAACGCCAACGGCTCACTAGGCTTTGAGGACATGACCCGCCTGGTCAACGTCTTCGGTCTAAGCGTTGGCGACCCGGCCCCCGGAGGTGGTACCGTCCGCATGGCTGACGACTTTGACGGCAGCGGTGACATCGGCTTCAATGATGCCACCCTCTTCGTCCAAGGCTTTGGCCTTACTGTAAGCCAAGTAAACGAGTACCAGTCACCCAACCCCGAAATAGGCATGGACGACATTGACCCGTCCAACCCCAACAACACCTACGCCTTGGGAGACATCAGTACCGGCCAATTGGACAGTGGCTGGGCGGGAATTGCCATACCCATACCGTCGGGTCTGACTGGGGATGTTTATGCCGCTTATCTGGCAGCTGACCCTGGCACCAACTTCCTTGACGACAACATCTCCAGTACGGTACAGCTATCTGGTGGCGCTCTCACAGTGAGCAAGTACTTTGTAACCGGCTTCACCGTCAACGTGATCGATAACATCACCGGTCAGTTGCTCACCACCATTGACTCCAACACCGGTGTCGCTGACTCCAACGTCCTTACGGCCAACATGGACATTGATTTTGTCCTCTTTGAGCTAACAGTACAGGAGCCGGACGAGAACACCCCCGACCCCAACGACTTCATCACCACTACCGTCAACATCAACGACTGCCCCGGCTTCTCCGCCGCCTGCCTGCCCATGAGCTGGCCGGACGATTTCAAGGCTGTGGTTGACAACTTGGTTGAGGACGATCCAACCACTGATCCACCTGGGACCCTGATCTATGAGCCGTCCGGTTCTGCCATCGCAGACATCAATGGAACCACTCCTCTTACCCGCTATGTGGGCGAGGAGGCGCTGGGTGTTGGTGCTAACACCAGCATCGTAAGTCTGCTCATCGGTCCCCACACCGGTAGCGGTGGCCAGACCATCTCGCCGCCGGCTGAGCTCAGTCTGACTGTCACCCTACCCGGGGTGGGCGAGCCCGACCCAGTCACCGGCGTTCGTGGAGACCTGAGCGTAACTGGAAACTTCACTATCCAGCCTGATCCGAACGCCCCGGTTATTACCGCCATGACCATTGACGGACTGGACAAGAGCGACCCCGGCAACGCAGGTGCCACCACCGAGCAGGTGGACGACCTTTTGGACGTGATCATCCAGGTGGACATGGACAACTTCGATGCCGCCGCTGACCCGACCCGTAACGAGGCCGACTGCCTCAACTCGGGGGATCCTGAGTGTGGTGGCCTGGAGTCCTTTGATGTGTGGGCATACCGCATTGATAATCCCGGTTCCGTAAGCAGTATCTCGCCTGGTGCAGAGCGGATTGACTTTGACCTGCGTGATCCGACCGATTTGAGGGTGTTTGATCCGAACATTCCGCGTGAAGATGAGGACGGCAATCCGACCCCCAATGGCTTTTATGAGCTGCCCGACACCGACGGCATCTTCCGGGTACGTTTCCCCATCCAACAGGGTGGCCAGGCCCCCAAGGTGGGCTCGTGGGTGTTGGTGGTAGCTAACAAGGTGGTGCGTAACGACCCCCTCAGGGGTACCATCTACGCTCATCCCTCTAGTGGGCTAGTTCAGGGGCCGGACAATGACAATCTGAGTCACGATGGTCGCTTTGTGGCCCAGATATCCACCAATGTGCCCTTCACCACCTACCCGATTGGCCCACAGTTTGGTACTTCCCCCCAGGCTGATCCGCCCCAGTTCCAGCAAGGGGAGGGGGGGCTGCTCTTCATCTACCCGCTCGATCCGGCGGTTCGGCTCAACCCGCAGACCGACGCGGCAGGCCAGCCCGTAGACGATTTCAACTTCAACCAGCTTTTCCGCCATGACGCAAACGGTGATCCCATCGGTGTCAGTTGGGCGGCAAGCGGTAATGCACCCATCGTGGTGGTCCAGGGACCTGGAGGCGGAGGGTTCCAGATTGAACCGGGTGTGCAGCTCAGCCTCAACAACGGTAAGTGGCGTGAGCGCTATGTCCTGGTTATCTCGGGCAGCCTTGACGTCGGAATCTGGAACTACCGCATTGGTATCCCAGTAACTGATCCTGTAAGTGGCCAGACCACCGTACCAGACGACCTGGTAGTGGTAAGCGGTCAGTTCCAGATCACCCAGTTCCCGCCCGACAACACCAGTGACCCATCCGCCGCCCAGATAACCGAGTTCGGCTTTGATGTATGGAGTCAAACCCAGCCCCACGTACCAGGTGAGCCTCGTGACCTTGCCTTTGACAACCCCAACTGGAACGACAAGACCGGTAAGCCCCAGGGAACTAACCTGTTTGACGACCGCTACCTGATCATCCGCGGACGCAACTTCGTGCCCGCCCTGGATGAGCCTGGAGTGACTGACATAGATTCGGTAGGCAATGCGGCCACCGAGTTCTGGATCCAGCGCACCGACCAGCCCGCAGCTGAGTGGCAACTCAACTTCGTCCACATCATCCGCTCGGAGGATTCCTCCTCCTTTGATGCCACCGGTGTCATGACCCGCGAAGCTTACGCCCTCTCGGTGATTCCTTCAGACATCAACCTCCTGGGAGCTGACCGGAACTTCTTTGTCGGCGTCAAGGTCATTGGAGCAACGCCCAACTACCTATCTGCGCCTACCTTGACTCTCCAGCCCGGAACCTAACCGACTCTAGAGCCCATCTCTCACCACTGTCCTGAGACCGGGGGGCCTGTCCCAAAGGGGCAGGCCCCCTTCCTTTTGGGAACTAGGGAAGACCTGAGACTGATTCCCCAGTGAACGGGATCCCACTCGCTGCGTCATTGAGTAATAAGGATGGGGGTAGCGAGCCTCAGTTCGCAAATGGGATAATTGGCTCATCAGCTACCCCCCTCTGATAATGAAAACCGGTTATCGGGAGGGATTGGCAGTGAGCGGAAATCAACGCATCCTAGTTATTGTGCTTCCGTTTGCGGTTCTGTTTTTGCTCCTCTCCTGCGGTGGGAGCCGGGGAAGGCCACCCGGCGGAGTAGGGGCCGACCGCACAGCGCCCCACTTCACTCAAGTTCCCCGCTGCAGCGATCCTGAGGGGGATTTCCAGTTCGTCTGCAGCGCCACCGGTGAGGATGAGACCAGCCGCATGCTTACCTACTACTGGACGGTGACCAACGGACTGCTCGCCCTCCGCACCGACCCGCCCCCTGAAAACTGGTCAACCGAGGTGGCGGTGAGTCGTCCCAACGGCTCCCGCAGCCAGGTCCTGTGGGATCTGATACGCGAGCCCGATGGTACCTACGCCATCATGGTGGTGATTGAGGACGAGGCAGGCAACCGCTCCCTTCCCCGCACCTTCATCGTCACCAAGACCACCCCAGAGCAGGGACAGCCTGAACCCCCTCCCTCGCCCGAGCCGGCCAACCAGCCCCCCGAGATCAAGAGCCTCTCCCTCTCCGACAACGGCGACCGCACCTTTGATCTCACCGCAGTGGCGGTCGACCCCGACGGCGACCAGGTCACCTACAGCTGGTCAAGCAGCTCGGGTGAGCTTGCCCTCAAAAGCACCTCCCAGGTCACCCTGCAGGACGGCCCCAAACCCTCCGGTGAGCCCAGCGTGGTGCTCCTCTCCTGCACCGATGGAGGCCAGGTGGAGGCCACCGTCACCGCCACCGACGCGGCGGGAAACGCCAGTGATCCCTCCACCATCACCCTAAACTGCCCGCCCCCTCCGCCGCCGGTGGAGAACCGCGACATTCCTCCCAACACCTTCAGCTTCTGGCTGCTGGACAAGAGCGGCAACCCCCTTCCCACCGCCACCGGGGGAGACGAGCCGGTCTATGAGGTGGAGCCTGGTGAGTGCTACTGGCTGGTGGCCGCCACCGGGGAATTCCTGCCCACCATCCCGGCCAACGTGGACGCAGCCACCCTGGCCACCTACACCGGAAGCAACGCCTTCGCCGACGCGGTGATTGACTTCGTCTGGGGTCCGCAG
>JALSIF010000291.1 GCA_026981635.1 bacterium
AGGTCTGGTACTGGACGAGGAGGAGATCCGCGATCGGGCTCTGCTGGAAGAGGTTGAGCAGGCCCCCATCGTCAAGCTGGTGGAGACCATCCTAAACGGGGCGGTTGACTACCGCGCCTCCGACATTCACCTGGAGCCCAAGCCCGACCGGATGGATGTGCGCTACCGCATTGACGGCATGCTCCACAAAGTGCTCACCGTACCCAAGAACGCAGTGCGGGCGGTGACTGCACGCCTAAAGATTCTCGCCCACGTGGACACCAGTGAGCGTAGAAAGCCCCAGGACGGACGCATCCGGGCAATCCTCAGGGACAAGGAGTGGGACATCCGCTTCTCCACCCTGCCTACGGTGCACGGGGAGAAGATCGTGATGCGACTGCTTGACCCGGAGAGCTCCAAGGTGGAGATCACCGACCTGGGCTTTGACGAGGAGGAGCTTGAGGTCTATGAGGAGATCATCAGCCACCCCCACGGCATTCTGCTGATCACCGGGCCCACCGGTTCAGGTAAGTCCACCACCCTGATCGCCACCCTCAGAAAGCTGGCCCGGGAAGAGGTCAACGTGACCACCATTGAGGACCCGGTGGAATATCTTTACGAGGGGATCAACCAGGTGCAGGTCAACCCCAAGGTGGGGCTCACCTTCGCCACTGGGCTCCGCTCCATCGTCCGTCAGGACCCCGACATCATCATGGTGGGTGAGATTCGTGACCCAGAGACGGCCGACCTGGCGGTGCAGGCGGCCCTCACCGGACACCTGGTCTTTTCCACCCTGCACACCAACGACGCCCCCGGTGCCATTCCGCGTCTCAACAACCTGGGGGTGCCCATCTATCTCATTGACGCCTCGGTGCTGGGGGTGATGGCCCAACGGCTAGTGAGAAAGCTCTGTCCCCACTGCAAGCGGGCCAAGGAGCCGGATGAGCTGGAGTGGGAGATCATCCGCAAGACCATCCCCAACCTGGATAAGCCGCCCCTCATCTACGAGGCGGTGGGGTGCAAGTTCTGCAACCACTTCGGCTACACGGGCCGGACCGGTATCTTTGAGATCTTCCGCATGACCCCCAAGGTGAGGGAGCTCATCAAGAAGAACACCTCCATCCACGCCATCAAGCGGGTCGCCCGCGAGGAGGGGATGAAGACCCTGTTTGAGTCGGGGATGAAGAAGGTACTACGGGGCATCACCTCGCTGGAGGAACTGCTCCGGGTCGCCCGGCCCGACTGGGAGGAGGAGGTCGTGGAGGGCGAGCCGGTCATTGCCAAGCTGGAGGAGGCGGCGCCCAAGCTGGCCGAGGTGGAAGCCTAGGCGAGAAACGCTCCCCCGCCCCGAGGGGTATAATTGTTGCTTAAATATCTGCCCGCAGCCGCCGGCAGGCGGGGGGCAGAGGAGGGTGATCGAGCATGGACTATACGATCCTTGACCTTTTGGTTCAGCTCGTGGAGCACGGGGCCTCGGACCTGCACATCACCGCTGGCGTGCCACCCTCGTTGAGGATTCACGGCCACCTGGTCCGGCTGGACTATCCGCCCCTCACCCCGGAGGACACCCGTGCCCTGGCCTACTCCCTGATCCGCGAGGACCAGCGCAAGAAGTTTGAGATTGAGCGCGAGCTGGACTTCGGCTACTCCCAGAAGGGAATCGGCCGTTTCCGCTGCAACCTGATGTGGCAGCGCGACTCGGTCGCCCTGGTGATGCGGGCCATCAACGAGCGTATCCCCACCATGGAGGAACTGCTCATCCCGCCGGTGATGAAGGAGGTGATCATGCTGCCGCGCGGGCTGGTGCTGGTCACCGGACCCACCGGCTCGGGTAAGTCCACCTCACTTGCGGCGATGATCAACGTGATCAACGAGACCAAGGACCTGCACATCGTCACCCTGGAAGACCCCATTGAGTATGTCCACCAGCACAAGAAGTGCAACGTCAACCAGCGCGAGGTGGGGCGCGACACGCTGAGCTTTGCCGAGGCCCTGAAGCGGGTGCTGAGGGCCGACCCGGATGTGATCCTGGTGGGTGAGATGCGCGATCTTGAGACCATCTCCACCGCCATCACCGCGGCAGAGACCGGTCACCTGGTCTTTGCCACCCTGCACACCAACAACGCCCCGCTTACCATTGACCGGATCATTGACGTCTTCCCCCAGGGCCAGCAGGACCAGATCCGAGCCCAGCTGGCCAACTCCCTGCAGTGTATCATGAGCCAGCAGCTGCTTCCCCTTGCCGACGGCGGCGGTCGGGTGGCCGCCTTTGAGGTGATGCTTAATATCCCCGCCATCCGCAACCTGATCCGCGAGCGCAAGGAGTTTCAGATTCACTCCACCATGATGACCCATACCCACCTGGGCATGATGACCATGGACCAGTGTCTGAGGGACCGCTACCTGGACGGGCTCATCACCCTGGAGGTGGCCATGGCCCACGCCAATAACGTGGGCAACCTGCAGCGGCTGATTGCGGCGGCCACCGCCGGCGAGGGGATGGAGGAGCGGCGCCGTCCGCGCAAGGGTGGTCCCGGCGAGGGGGGAGGCTTCCTTGAAGGCTCCTCCATCGGGGTATAACTAGGAGGCGGCAGTGACGCAAAAACGGGGAGGCTAGCCTCCCCCAAGGGGTGAAGCGAGCATGAAAACCTTCATCTATACAGCCAGGGACCCGCAGGGCAAGCTCATCCGCCAGACGGTGCAGGCTGACAACCCCAACACGGTGGTTGAGGCCCTGCGCAAGGAGGGCTTCTTCGTCGTCTCCATCCGCGAGCGGCGCCGGCCGTTTAACCCCTTCATCCTCTGGGAGCGCCTGTGGCGCATCGGGCTTAAGCAGCTAACCATCTTCAGCCGGCAGTTTTCTCTGCTGCTCAACGCCGGCCTCACCCTGTCGGAGGCGCTGGACACCATTGAGGAGCAGACCCCGAGTGGCCACTTCCAGGAGATCATCCACCAGGTAAAGATTGACATCCAGGAGGGGATGACCCTCACCCAGGCCATGAAGCGCCACCGCAAGGCCTTTTCCGACTTCTTCGTCTCCATGGTCCACGCCGGTGAGATTGGTGGTGCGCTGGACATCATCCTGGAGCGGGTGGCGGTCTTCTACGAGAAGGAGCTTGAGCTCCGGCGCAAGGTGATCAGCGCCCTGGTCTATCCGGCGGTGGTGGTCTCCTTCGCCTTCATCATCACCATGTTCATGCTGGTCTACATCGTGCCCCAGTTTGCCGCCTTCTATGAGGAGTTCTCCGAGGGAGAGGCCAGGCTGCCTGAGCTTACCCAGCGGCTGCTTGACCTTTCAACCTGGATGCTCACCCCCTTCATGAACATCCCCTGGCTGCCCAACTGGCTGGCGGTGATCATCGGGATGGTCCTCTTCCTGATCATCTTCTGGAAGTTCAGGAACTCCCACTGGGGCCACATCATCTTTGACCCCATCGTGCTCCGCATCCCCATCTTTGGTCCCCTCAACCGGAAGGTGGCAATCACCCGCTTCACCCGCACCTTCGGCACCCTGAACCAGTCGGGCGTGCCCATTCTTGAGGCGCTGGAGGTGGCCAAGCAGACGGCCAACAACTATGTGATTCGGCGGGCCATTGACTACACGGCCGACCGCATCCGGGAGGGGGAGACCATCCACGGTCCCATGAAGCGCACCCGCGTCTTCCCGCCCATCGTCACCAACCTGATTTCGGTGGGCGAGGAGGCGGGGAACCTGGAGGAGATCCTGTTTAAGCTCTCCGACTACTACGACGCGGAGATTGATGCCACGGTGAGGGCGCTGGCCAGTATCATTGAGCCCATCCTCATCGTCATCATCGGAGGCGTGGTGGGAACCATCGTAATCGCCCTCTACCTTCCCATCTTCAACCTGGTTAACGTAATACGCTAGACAAGTTTCCGGGGCCCAAACTACCACTTCCCATCTTGAATCCTCTCAACTGCTCCCACTCGCCCAGCGCTTGAAACCCTCTGAAAACTCCGCCAGGAAGAGGCTCCTTAGGTATTGAATATTTTTCGAATGTGGGTATAATGGCGGCGGGATGAGAGCAGGAGCCGCGTCCGCAGCTAGCGGCTAAAGGGGGTGAGAAGCAGGCTCTGCCGTGGCTCTGTGATCGTCCCGACAAATCCAAAAAAGAGGGGTGACACGACTATGAGGCGAGGATTTACGCTCATTGAGCTGCTCGTCGTCATCGTGATCATCGGTATCCTCGCGGCCATCGCCCTTCCCAACTACATCAAGGTGAAGGACAAGGCCAAGGAGGCCGAGGTCAAGGCCAACATGCACAACATCCAGCTCACCGTTGAGCGGTTCGGGGTGGACAACGACGGAACCTACCCGCAGTACCTGATCGGTGGTGACTCGAGGCTGGCCGACATCTCCCAGAACGCCGTTGGGCAGGAGAGCATCGGCATCTTCACTAACATTCGGCCGGCCCAGAACACCATCGCCTACTCCGACGCTCTGCTGAGGGGTGGGTACACCTCCAGCTACCCGAAGAACCCCTTCGCCAAGAACGGTACTGCCATCTACCAGTACCAGGTTGACGCCAACGACCGCCTGCGCATCAACGCCGAGGGAAGTGTCGGCACGCCGGAGACCAACGGCAACCCGCTGGGCCTCCGCTTCGGTGCGGACGGCACCATCATGGGTCAGGTGCTGGCTGACTTCCGCTTCCCCTTCTTCAAGTTCCGCGACCCCGCCACCGGCAACGTGAGCGCGGTCAGAAGCTACGCCTGGATCGGGTTTGAGATGTACGACCTGTGGCTGGGCAACCAGCCGCGCGTGGTCTACCTGCCGGGTGAGTTCTTCTACAAGAGCGCTGGACCCATCCTGGCTACCCGTACCCGGGTGCAGCAGAGCGAGCGGCAGCCCATCCAGCCGGTGGAGATTGACCAGTACATCATGGGCGGCTACGGCTCGGTGCGCACCAAGGGCTTTGAGATCCTGGGCCGTGAGTTCCCCATCATCGTGCGGACTCAGCTGTTTACCCAGAACAACTCTGAGGGCAGCGGCCTGTTTGCTCTGAGCGACACGCCCACCGAGACCATTGAGAAGCCGGTCAAGGGGCCCAACGCTCCGGGTGCCGGTCCTGGCGGTGGCGGCATCGGTGGTCCCGGCTCCGCACTGGGCCCGGGCGAGGCCGCCCTGTGGCACTGGACCCGTTCGCTGGACAGCGACGACCGGCTCGGTTCGCCCTACCGTCCGCGTGGTCCGGGTGAGGTTGACCTGCTGGCCTACGGCAACCCCGACCTGGGTCTGCGTGACGGCATCGTCATCGCGCTCAACGCTGGTGAGGACGTCAAGATCCGCAACCAGTAGGAGCCGAGCAGACGACGAGCACCACGGGGGGCTCCCCTGCGGGGGAGCCCCCTCTCTTTCACCTGGGAGGCTACCCTCACTCCCCATGGGCTAGGCTAGACTGGTGGGAGGATGCCAGAGGGACTAATGATGGGCAGAGCAGGTTTCTCCAGGCTTGAGCTCGCGGTGGCGGCGTCTCTGATTCTCCTTCTTGGTGGAGTTGCCCTGCCTACGGTAAGCGCTACCGACCGCTATGCCCAGAAGCAGGAACTGATCACCAAGGGGGCCGAGATCCAGGACGCCATTGAGCGCTATTATCTGGACCACAAGCCGGGATTTCCAACCTATCTCATCGGGGGGGAGGCGGCGGTGGATGAGAGGGGAAATCCCCGCCCGGAGACGGCCTCCGACCCGCTGATCAGGGGGGGCTACCTGGTGCGCTACCCCAAAAACCCCTTCCTGAATCAGGGGAAGGGCTTTCTCTACTGCCAGAAGCTTAAGGACGACCCGCTTAGGGAGGGGGATGTTGGAAGCGAGGGGAGCTATCCCCGCGGGCTCAGGTTTGGCAGGAGCGGCATGCTGATGGGCCAGGTGCTGGCCGAGCACCGCTACCCAAGCTTTCTGGTTGAGATAGACGGGGAGAGCAAAAAGCTAAGCTCCTTTGCCAAGTTCAGCTATGAGCAGTTTGACACCTGGGAGGGAGAGCGGGGGCGTAACCGGGAGGGGTTTTATGTGGGCAGCTTTGCCTACAAGTCGGGGGGGCCGGCGGCAAAGATCGTCTCTCGCCTCAGGCAAAACCCGCGGGTGCCCCTGGGGCCCATCCAGCCCGAGCACTATATCCTACTGATCTTTGGCTACCTTGATGACGAGGGTTCAGACCTGCTGGGTCGTGAGCCAACCATCGGTGAGGGGGGACCGCCAAGCTGGACCCGGGGCTCCATGACCAAGCCGGAGGGATCGCCCTTCCTGAAATGGGATGAACTGGGTGACTTCTTTGGTTGGCCCAACCCCAACGGCATCTCTGACGGGGTTATCTGGATGGCCTACGGGATGGATGAGGAGCGCAACCGCCGTTGGCGGGAGAAGATGAGGGAAAAGCTGTGGGAGGATTATTAGAACTCAGGGGTGAACAAAGTCTGTTCAGCCTAGGCTTGCTTAAAATCCCAGCGTGTCAGTCCTGAAGCTTTCTGAGATCATCCATACCTTCCCCGATGGAACCACTGCCCTGCGGGGGGTTGACCTTTCAGTTGGGCCGGGGGAGGTGGTGGCCATTATCGGCCCCTCCGGAGCGGGCAAGTCCACCCTCCTTCGGGTGATCAACGGGCTGGTGATCCCCAGCTCGGGAGAGGTTGAGGTGCTGGGGGAGAGGCCGCGGGGAGAGCGGGCCTGGCGGCGAGTGAGGCGGCGCATCGGGATGGTCTTCCAGAGCTTTAACCTGATCCCCCACACCAGCGTGCTGATGAATGTCTTGGCAGGTGCCCTGGGCCGGATCCCCACCTGGCGCTCCCTGATAGTGGCCTTTACCCGGGAGGAGCGGGAGGGGGCGATGGCCGCCCTGGAGAGAGTGGGCCTTGGGGACAAGGCCCACAAGCGGGTGGAGGAGCTTTCCGGGGGTGAGCGCCAGCGGGTGGCCCTGGCCCGGGTGCTCATGCAGGAACCGGAGATGGTGCTGGCCGACGAGCCGGTGAGCAACCTTGACCCGGTAATCGCCCGGAGCGTCCTTGACCACCTGGTTCGCATCTGCCGGGAACAGGGGATCACCACGGTGATGAACCTGCACGCGGTGGACCTGGCCAGAAGCTACGCAGGGCGCATCGTTGGACTTAGGGATGGCAGGGTGGTATTTGAGGGAAGCCCCGCCGAGCTGGGGCAGGCGGAGCTTAGGGAGATCTACGGAGAGAGCTACCGGGAGGTGGGGGTTGGCCAGGGGTAAGCTGAGCACCGCCCTCAGCCGTGCACTGTGGCTGGGGCTAGGCGTCCTGGGGCTGGCCCTCATCTGGGCCTCGCTGGTGAGGACCGAGTTTCTCCCCCAGCGGGTGCTGGGGATCGGGCCCAAGGGGCAGGAGGCCTTCGTGAGGCTTATCTCCGCCCTCGCCCATCCTGATCTGACCGTCCTTCCGGAGATCGCCGACGGGATGTGGGAGTCCATCGCCATGGGCCTGATCGGCACCCTGCTGGCGGTGGTGGCCTCGCTTCTGACCTGCTTTCTTGCCGCGCGCAACCTCACTTTTGGCACCCCCCAGGGGAAGGCGGTCTACCTGGTGGTGCGCACGGTCTACAACATCGTCCGCGCCTTCCCCCCCATCGTCTTGGCGATGCTCTTTGTGGTGCTGTGGGGGGTGGGACCGCTGGCCGGGGTGATGGCGCTGGCGGTCCACTCGGTTGGCATGCTGGGCAAACTCTTTGCCGAGGCCATTGAGGGGGCCGACCCGGGTCCCATTGAGGCGGTGCGTTCAACCGGGGCAAGCCCCATCCAGGTGGTGGCCTATGGGATCCTTCCCCAAGTGCTTCCCCACTTCGTGGCCTACTCGGTCTACCGGTGGGACATAAACATCCGCATGTCCATCGTGCTCGGCGTGGTGGGGGCGGGGGGGATCGGCAACCTGCTCCAGCAGTACTTCGGCTACCTCAAGTATGAGCAGATCTCCACCACCTTCCTGGCCATCCTGGTGGTGGTGACGGCACTGGACCTGGCCTCGGGCTGGATCCGGGAGCGGCTGGGGGTGGTGAGCGCCCCGGTCTAGCCCTTGGGGGTGTGGGTGGGAACGCCCAGGGGATTGAGGATCACTATCGCCAGGTAGACCAGGTAGAGCAGACCGCCAATCATCAGCAGGCGGGGATCCACGTCGCGGTTCTTGCGGATGTTTAGGTAGACGAGAAGGCCACCCAGCAGGGCCAGCAGAACCGAGACGGTCTCAAAGGATCGGGGATCAAAGGTCCACTCGGTAAGGAGCATTCCAATGGCCACCGGGATGGTGGACTGGAAGACCATGGCGCCGCTCATGTTGCCCAGGGCGAGGGTGTCCTTGCCCTCCCTCACCCAGATAACTGAGTTGAACTTCTCAGGTAGTTCTGTGGCGACTGGGATGATAAGAAAGGAAAGAACTAAGGGGCTGATTCCGAGTTGCTGACTTAGGTCTGTAATAACCCCTACGATTAGATATGCCCCTGCTAGAATCATACCCAGAGCGAAGATAAGCTGTAGAATGATGTAGCGGCGACGAGGCACCCCTTTATCCAACAAGATATCCCAGCCCTGTTTCAGAGCGGGGCAAATTCGGTAAACAAGAGAGACAAAATGTAGTTGATCTAAGCCCTCTTGTTCTGTATGAATTCTACCAGACTTGACTATTCTTCTTACATAGATTACATACGCAAACACAAGAAGAATTGCTAGGACAATTTTGATTATATGTAATATTGCAGACATCTGCTGAGGACTGTTAGAATACTGTGTTAGATACCAGCTGGCAAGACCAGCAATTACCCCTAGTGGATAAGTAATGAGGAAAAACCTAAAATCTTTTTCAGCCACAGTTATATCCACGTGAAAAGGCCGAGACCTACCTAAAGCAAGGGAAATAAAAAATACTGAGCCCACAACAAAAACTCCCAATGTCGCTAGCATAAAAGGAGCTCCCAAGATAGCCCCAATTCCGATGTGTTCAGCGGCCTGATGGGCTTCATCAGTTCCCATCAAGGAAATGACGATGGCCACTATGGTTATCAGGGTCTCGGGAAGCGCTGTCCCTACCGCTGCCAAGACACTGCCCACTGCCCCGGTGGAGAGGTTTAGGCGGCTGCCCAACCACTCAACCGCGTTGGTAAAGACCTCAGCGGCCAACACAAGCAGGGCGAGGATGGCCACGAGCAGGGTGACGTCCAAGAAGATCTTCATGGGCTGGAAGCACCTATTCTAGAACTCAGCCACCAAAGAGCTGGGCATATCATTGCTGAGCAGTATAGCTCTACTTGACATAACTCCGCCTTGAATATACACTACAGGCAACTTAATACCTGGAGGTGACAGCCATGAGAGGGCTTTACACAGTTAGTGTTACGCTGATATTCGTCCTAATTGGTCTGGGCATGTTTTCTTGTGGCGCCGGGGGTGGAGACAGCACTGTAACTCAGCCACCCACTACAGGAGCTCCACCCGCAGGCGATGATAATGCTGGCAGCCCGGGCAATCAGGATGGTGAGGGACAGGAGCAGCCTCCATTGGGTGGTGATAATGGAGGTAGTGGAGGCCAGCCCGATGGAGACCAAACACAACCACCTTCTCAAAGTTATGGTTCCATCTCGGGATACATTTACAGGACAATCTACCCTAGAGAAAGACCGGTTCAGGGAAGCCCGGCTGGGTTTGTGCCCTTGGAAGGGGCAGAGGTAAGGATTGGGGAGCTGAAGGCTACTACCGACCAGCGGGGTTTCTTCCGGCTGGAAGGCGTTCCCACGGGAACCCACCAGCTCCAGGTGAGCAAGGCAGGCTATGACACCCTCACCAGGCAGGTGGTGGTCTCTGCCAACGTTGATACGACAGTCTTTCCCCAAGACAGCCCCAGCGGATACCTGGGAAGAAGTGATGGGGCTGACCTGGCAGTTAACTCCGACCCCAGTGGTGCGGCGGTGGTGATAGAGCAGATCGGCACTGGAGTCACTACTCCCCACACTTTCAGAGACCTGCCCCCGGGC
>JALSIF010000292.1 GCA_026981635.1 bacterium
CAGAGCCGGAGCGGGCGGCCCTGCTTAGCGCCTACCAGAAGGACGAGGAGCTGGTGGGGTTTGCCCGCGGACTGGCCGAGCTGGGCTATGAGCTGTGGGGGAGTGGGGGGACCGCCCGCTTCCTCTCCCAGCAGGGGGTCTCATGCCGTTCGGTGGAGGAGCTGGTGGGCCACGGAGGCCTGCTCGGCGGGAGAGTAAAGACCCTGCACCCGGTCATCTTTGCCGGGGTCCTCTGGCGGGAGGGGCAGACCGAGGAGTTGGTGGCGCTGGGGGCGGTCCGCTTCAACCTGGTGGCGGTTGACCTCTATCCCTTCCCCGAGGGGACGGAGGGGGTATCGCTGGAGGATGCGGTGGAGCTGATTGACATCGGCGGAGTGTCCCTGATCAGGGCGGCGGCCAAGAACTTTCACCACGTGGTGGTGGTGCCCAGCCGCGACCACTATGGGCCGGTGCTGGCTGGACTGAGGGGAGGGGAGAACCAGCTCCCCTGGCGCCAGCGGCTGGCGGCGGAGGCCTTCCGGTTGACCAGCGCCTACGACCACCGCATCTCCCGCCTGCTGGAGGTGGGGGCGCTGGAGGAGGAGCTGTCCGGCTCTGAGGCAGAGCCAGCCAGGGGCATACCGGAGCGGATTGAGCTTGAACTGGTCAGGGTGGAGGAGCTGCGCTACGGGGAGAACCCCCACCAGCGGGGGGCCCGCTATCTGGACCGGCGGGGCAGTCTACCCCTGGCCCAGGCCAGGGTCCTCTCGGGCAAGCCCATGAGCTATACAAACTGGCTGGACCTGGCCTCGGCGGTGGAGGTGCTTCGGGGAAGACCGGCGGGCAAGCAGATGGCGGTGGTGGTCAAGCACCAGAACCCCTGCTGCGCGGCAGTGGGCAGCGACCCCATAACTACCTGGGAGCGGGCCATCGCCGGCGACCCCATGAGTGCCTTCGGGGGCATCGTGGCGGTGAGCTTCCCGGTGGACCAGCGGCTGGCCCGGGCCATCACGCGGGAGTTTCGCGAGATCATCGCCGCCCCCACCTTTGAGCCCGGGGCCCTCAGCTGGCTTAGGGAGAACAAGAAGAACCTTAGGGCGGTGGAGGTTGACCCGGCCTACCTGGAGAGCCCCCCCTCGGGGGAGGAGCTTACCCTAAGGCCCACCCCCTTTGGGGTGATGGCCACCACCCGCGACGGGGTGCTGGAGGGGAAGGAGGAGCTGGCCTCGGCGGGAAAGATCGCCTTCCCGCCAGGAAAGATTCCCGACGCTCTGCTTGGCGCTTGGCTTATCCGGCATCTGATGAGCAATGCCGCCCTGCTCATCAGGGATGGGGTAATGGTGGGCTACGGCTGTGGCCAGCCCAGCCGGGTCAAGGCGGTGAGGGATGCGGTGGAGCGGGCGGGAGAGCGGGCGGCGGGCAGCGTGCTTGTAAGCGACGCCTTCTTCCCCTTCCCCGACTCCCTGGAGGTGGCCCTGAGGGCGGGGGTGAGGATGGTTGCCACCCCCTTTGGCTCAGTCAACGACGAGAAGGTGATTGAGTGGGCCGACCGCCACGGGATGGCGATGCTGAGACTCCCCTACCGCCATTTCCGCCACTAGGAAAGAGAGGCAGGGGTGGGCCAGCTAGCTGCCGGTGCTCTCGTAGACCCTGAGGCCGCGGGCAAAGACCCAGGAGGTGAGCAGGAAGAGGGCCAGCGCCATGAGGGGCATGGCGATGATCATCATCCGGTACTGGTCGGGGCGGGTGATGAGGGCGGCGGGGTAGAAGGCGACGAAGCCCAGCGGAATGATCCAGGTGAGGACCAGCTCCAGGGCGGGTCCGTAGATGGTCAGCGGCCAGCGGGCGGCGTTGGAGAGGGTAAAGAGGGGGCTTACGATCCCCGCCCGATCCTTGAGCCAGAAGGAGGCGGTGGCGAAGATGGCAAACATAGCCGAGTAGATGGCCCCGCCAAGCAGGGCCAGGCCGGCGCTGAGCAGCCAGTGCCAGGGGGTGAAGGTGAGCTCGGGCATGGCGTACTGGGCGTACCAGATGAGGATGGCCCCCTTGATCAGGTTGACCACCCCCTG
This sequence comes from bacterium, assembly GCA_026981635.1. Classification (GTDB taxonomy): domain Bacteria; phylum 4484-113; class 4484-113; order JALSIF01; family JALSIF01; genus JALSIF01. Next base: position 2,049 of record JALSIF010000292.1, read on the forward strand.
GCGAAGCTCCACATTCTCCATGGTGAGCTGGAAGAGGGGGGGGAGGGGGCGGAGCAGGATGCGGTCAAGGTAGCCCTCAATGATGTAGAGCTCGGGGAAGGTGACCGTCCAGCTGAGGAAGAAGGTGGCAAAGATCCCCCAGGCGAGCTGGGAGAAGCCGTAGATCATGAGCAGTTCCTCAAACTTCCAGCCGAGGAGATTGGGCACGTTCTGGAAGATGACCCAGATGAAGACCACGTTGATGGCGGTGGTGAGGACCGAGGTGAGGGCGCCCACCAGGAAATCTCCACGGTAGGCCATGAGGCTCTTCTCCCGCTGGGCAGCGTAGAGGAAGACCAGCTTCAGGTAGTGGACCAGGGCCACTAGGTTCCCTCCCCATTCCCGGCCAGCATCCCGACCACCCGGGAGAGGTCCAGGGGGATGCGCAGGCGGGTGCCGAAGCGGGGGACCCGCTGGAAGAGGCCGTAGTACTCACCGATGCGCAGGAGGGACTCGTCGGGCGCCTCCCCGCCCAGGGCCAGGGCGGCGTCGTGGCGGGTAAAGGGACGGCGTCCGAAGTACTGCCAGAGGAGGGCCAGGGTGCTCTGGGCTCTGAGGGCCGCCTCCCCCCGGGGCCAGCCCAGTCGGTAGAGGGTAATCCCCACCACCTCCTCGGCCCGCATTTCCACCATGCGCCCGTCCGACCAGCGCAGGACCACCCTGCGTCCGCGGGCTCCCACCAGCCGGTCGGCCAGCCAGGGGGTGTTGTGGTAGCTCTCCTTGAGCAGGGCGAGGAAGCGGGGGGCAAGCTCCGGGTGGGGGTGAATGAAGCCGCCCACGTCGGAGAGGATGCCCTCGGCAAACAGCCTGTCCAGCTCGGGGGGACGCAGATCCTCCTCTGCCGCCACCGGGGCACGCTCGGCCGGTGCACCAGGATGGGCGATGGACCATTCCAGCAGTTCGGCCAAGTGGGCCAGGTCCAGGTACCAGCGGGTGGCCTCGGTCAGCTCCCAGGCCAAGAACCAGAGGGGGCGGGCGGCGACCAGCTCACCCACCCAGGCGTAGTGCCAGATGCCCTGGCGGCGCCACAGGTAGAAGCGGTTCCAGCGGGGGGGAAAGACCTCGCCGGCGGCGGCGGCAAAGGGCTCGCCGTTGAGCATCTGCATCCGCTCAAGGGAACTGAGCCCCCTCTCCAGGTGTTCAAGCTCGTCAAACAGCGCCCCCAGGGAGGGGAAGGCGGTGGGGTCAATATCCCTTCCCAGCCGCCGGTAGAAGCCCAGCCGGCGTTGGATGAAGGCGGCCAGGGCGACCCGGTGGCTCTCCGCCACCAGGGGGGTCGCTGGCAGCCCCACCATGAGCCTCACTACCTCGCCAATGAGCACGAAACTATTATGGCGCGAGGGGAAAGATGGAAACAGGCAAAACTCCCTATCCCTGGGCTGAGCAGGCGGCGGGGCAGGTTATGGAGCTTACCCTGCGACTGGGGCGGGTCATCTCGGTGAGCGGAACGGCGGGGGAGGCAGAACTGGGCAGGCTGATCCAGGGTGAGCTTTCCGCCTGGGACTACTTTTGCCGCCGCCCCGATCGGCTGCTGGTCAGGCCGGTGAGCTCCTCTCCCCATCGGCCCCCTGCCCTGGTCGCCCTGTGGAATCCGGAGGATACCCAACCCTCCCGGCTGGTGTTGCTGGCCGGCCACTACGACACGGTGGGGGTGGAGGAGTATGGGCGATGGAAGGAGCAGGCGGGGGAGCCACAGGTGGTGGCCGAGCACCTGGCGGAGCTGACCGACGACCCGGCTGCCCTGGCCGACCTTAGCAGCGGCCACTACCTTTTCGGGCGGGGACTGCTGGACATGAAGGGGGGACTGGCGGCCGGTATCACCCTGCTTCACCTGGCGATTGAGGGAAAGCTTAAGTTGAGTGACCTTTCCCTGGCGCTGGTGATCACCCCGGACGAAGAGGTGGCCAGCCGGGGGATGGCGGCGGCCCTCAGCGCACTGGCTGAGGTGGCGGAAAGGGAGGGGATGGAACCGGTAGCGGCGGTAAACCTGGACTTTGTCTCCCCCCGCGAGGGGGAGGAGCGAACCACCTGCCTCTACCGAGGGGTGGTGGGGAAGGTGCTTTTGGGCATAACTGTCTTCGGCCTGCCCACCCACGTGGGGAGCCCCTTTGAGGGGATCAACGCGGCTGCCCTGGCCGGCTACCTGGGGGCAAGGCTTGATCTTGAGCCGGCCCTTTCTGCCTGCGACGGAGATCTGGCCTCACCCCCTCCCGCCCTGCTCCATCTTCGCGACGCCAAGGCGGCCTACGATGTGATGACTCCCATGGAGGCCCGCCTGCACCTCAACCTCTTTCTATACCGGGAGAGCCCAGCGGCGGTGCTGGAAAGGGCGATGGGGCTGATCAGACAGGGGGTGAGGGAATACCTTGAGGGACGGGGAGCAAAGATAGGTCTCTGGATTGATCGGTGGGGCGGCGAAGGGGAGCTCGGGAGCGGGCAGCAGGCGGTCAAGGCTGAGGTGATCTCGGCGTCAGAGCTCTGCCGGCGGGCGGTGGAGGCGGTGGGCGAAGAGGCAGTGAGGAGGGAACTAAAGCTGGCGGCCCGGATGGCCGAGGAGCGGGAGCGCTACTTTGAGGCCGTCTCGCGGATCTACCGGATGCTGCCGGGGGCGGGGGCGATGGCGGTGGTGGGCTTTCCGCCCCCCCTGATGATGTCCATCCCACCGGAGGGAGGGGGGAGGTGGGAGGCGGCCGACCGTGCTCTGGGAGGGGTAGTCGCCCTGGCTGGTGAGCTTGGCTGGGGAGTGAGGGTGAGCGACTACTATCCCTACATCAGCGATGCCTCGCTGCTGGCCGGGGAGGCGGGCGGGCCGGTGGGCGAGTGGCTGGAAAACAGCCCGGCGGGTAGGCAGCCGGCCATGCCCTGGCGGTGGCCCACTCCGGTGGTCACCATCGGCCCCTGGGGCAAGGGGGCCCACAGCGTGGTGGAGCGGGTCCACCGCCCCTACCTGACCCGGGTGCTCCCTCAGCTACTGGCTAGGTTTGTGGAGGGAGTGAGCTAGTTGAGAAGCTTTATCAGGGTTGTTTTGGGGCTCACCTTGCAGCCGGCGGAAACATCGCTTCGGAGGTCGTCCAGGTAGTCAATGGGAACCTGAAGAGGTTGGGTGCTTGCTGACCCGACTCGGTCTGAAAGAAGAAGGACAAAGTGAGCACCGATTTGCCTCGCCAGCCGTGCCTTCCTCCTTATTGCGGCTACCTCGGGGGGTGGAAGGGGATTGGTGGTGCTCTTGCACTCAACCAGGATCAGGTGGTGGCTCTCTGAGTGATAAAGGAGGAGGTCAATCTCATAGGAACTGGTCTTCCCGTTTTGATTTTGAGCAGTCAGCTTCGCGTTCCTGAGGGGAAGGTAGCCCGACCCGGTGTTCCTGATGAACTTGGACACCAGCCTGAATGCCTCCACCTCAAACCAAACCCCGTTGATGAAGCTCCTCAGCTCGTCAGGGGCGTGGGTGTAAAGGATGATAACCTGGTTGGTGCCCACGATCACATCGCTCGCTAGTCCGGCCGACTTGAGGCTGTTTGCCAGCCCCTGTTTTACAGTCCTGGTCCGGGGATCATAGTAGATGTAAAGCCGTACTTTACCGTTGCTACCTGATTTGATCCCGGTTAACTGGTCACGCAGGTCAGCAATGGTTCTCCCCAAATCTTTGTAGTATTGGGATATGTAACTGGTTACGTTGAACCAATTTTTTCCAGGCCCGAGCTGGAGGCCGGTGAGGGAAACTTTGTGGGTCTGGTTCAGGTAGGTGATGAGCCCATAAACCTTTGCTGACTTGTCAACCAGATGGATGGTCTCAGCATGGGATTTATCCACTATGACCAGACTTCGCCTGTCACTGGCGACCCGTTCCAGTCCCCTGTTAAGTTCAAGTACTGCTCTCCCTACCAGACCGTCCCTCAGTGCCTCGGCGGTGAGAGATAGTATCTGACCATCCTCCAGCCGCCGAAGGAATAGGGATACAAGCCATGTCATCAGTCGGTGCACACCATTAGACATCCTATAGGGTCCTCCTAGAAGTTGAAATTTACCATCCCCCTAGGGCTAGGGTAACACCTTATACCTTTCTAGGCAGTCTGTGTGCTTTATCTTCACTACTACATCCATACTTGCCTGCTCTGCACTATGAACATGGGCCTTTACTGAAGGAGCGGGAACCACATCTTCCTCCTATCAGTAAGGGGAGAGTGCTGATCCACCCCGGCTGGATCGCGGCAGAAAGATTCTAGGGATGGACTGGTTGAATTCGCCCTGCTGGTGGGTTCCACTGGCGGGAAGTTGGGAGAGTGGTTAGCTCACCATTTATGGTCCCTATAATGCCCTCCCAGACGAGGGGGACAGGTCTAGACCCTAAGCAAGGCCAGCCGAGCCCAGGGAAGCTCCCGCTCTGCGGGAGCGCAAACTGAAAATTGGGGAGGCTGCCAAAGTGATCCAGCCCTATCGCATAAAGAGCGTGGCGCCCATCAAGGTCTCCACTACCGAGGAGCGACGCCGGTGGATTGAGGAGGTGGGGCTAAACCCCTTCCGCCTGGCCAGCGAGCAGGTGATGATTGATCTGCTCACCGACAGCGGCACCGCTGCCATGAGCGAGGACCAGTGGGCGGAGCTGATACGGGCCGACGAGGCCTACGCCGGCAGCAAGAGCTGGCTCCTGCTGGAGGAGACCGCCCGGGAACTGTTTGGCTTTCCCTATGTGCTTCCCGCCCACCAGGGAAGGAGCGCCGAGTTTGCCCTCTTCGGGGCAAAGCTTGAGCCGGGCCAGCTGGTCCCCTCCAACATCCACTTTGATACCACCGCCGCCCACATCGCCTACCGGGGAGCCCGCCCCCTGGACCTGGTGGTGGAGGATGTCTACCGGCTCACCGAGCCCCTCCCCTTTAAGGGCAACATGGACCTGGACAAGCTGGCAAGTTTGCTCAAGGAGCAGGGGGAAAAGGTGGGCATGGTCACCATGGTGCTCACCTGCAACTCGGGCGGCGGCCAGCCGGCAAGCTTTGCCAACATCAAGGCGGTAAGCGAGCTCTGCCGCAAGCACGGGGTCCCCTTCTGGATTGATGCCGCCCGCATCGCCGAGAACGCCTACTTTATCCGCCGCGACGAGGAGGGCATGCAGGGCTATTCGGTGGGTGAGATCGTGCGCATGATCATGGACCAGGCCGACGGGATGTGGATGAGCATGAAGAAGGACGCCCTGGCCAACATGGGCGCCCTGATCTGCTGCCGCCACCGGGAGGACTTTGAGGCTATCAGCCAGCTGGTCATCCTGATTGACGGCTACGTCACCTACGGGGGGATGAGCGGGCGCGACATGGCGGCGGCGGCGGTGGGCCTGAGGGAGGCCCAGGACCACGACTACCTGGCCCATCGCATCGGGCAGGTTGAGCGGATGGTGGAGAGGCTGAGCGGTGCGGGGGTGCCGGTGATAAGGCCGGCCGGGGGCCATGCGGTCTACATTGATGCGCGGGGATTTATGCCCCACCTTCCGGCGGAGAAGTTTCCCGGCTGGGCGCTGGCCATCCACGGCTACATCGCCGGCGGGGTGCGCTCCATTGAGATCGGGCCGGTGCTAAAGGGGCGCGACCCGGAGACGGGGGAGAACCGCCTTGACATCCCCGACCTGGTGAGGCTTGCCATCCCGCGGCGGGTCTACACCCAGGACCAGCTGGACTACGTGTGCGAGGTGTTTGTGGAGCTGAGGGAGCGGGCGGTTGAGCTTTGCGGGGTGGAGTTTGAGTGGGAGGCGCCCCGGCTTCGCCACTTCACCAGCCGGTTCAGGTGGGCGGGGAGGGCAGAGGCGGGGGCATAGATAATCCCCCATTGAGCTAGGCTAAAAAATTACTAGGCTGGAGGGCGGGTTATAATCCCACCAGAGTGGTCACTACCCAGGAGCTCATGGAGTTCATCGCCCGTCTGGAGGAGCTCCGCGAGCCCGAGGACCGGGTGGTGGAGATAAGGCTGGTCGGCCCCCAGGGAGAGGAGCGTCGTTTCAAGCTCCGCCTCACCCCCCGCTATCCGCCCTCCCTGGCCCCTCCCGCCGCCGGCATGCCCCACGCGGTCTTTACCATGGCGGCGGATCGGTTCAGTCAGCTCCTCGGTGAGGAGGGGAGCGACGGCTGGCGCAGGGCCTGGGAGGGGGGAGAGATCGTGGTGAGGGGAGACCAGAAGCTGGTTGAACGGATAGTAAGCGAGCTCACCTCCCCGGGACCGTCTCCCAGCGGCTAACATCTAGGCGTGGCCGAAGCCGGGACCTCAAATCGCCCCTCCCTGCCTGCCGCCCTGGGGGGTGAGCCGGTGCGGTCTTCGCCCCTGCCCTTTTACCGGGCCCCCATCCCTCCGGAAACGCTGGAAGAGCTTAGGGCAACCCTGGAAAGCGGCTGGCTTACTACAGGCCCCCGGGTGAGGCGTTTTGAGGAGCGTCTGAGGGAACTTACTGGCGCCCGCGCGCTGGTGGCGACCAGCTCCTGCACCGCCGCCCTCCACCTTGCCCTGGTCCTCTCCGGGGTAGGCCCGGGGGATGAGGTGATAACCACCCCGCTCACCTTCTGCTCTACCGTTCACGCCATCCTCCACGTGGGGGCAAGGCCAGTCTTTGCCGATGTGGAAGCGGACACTCTGCTCATCTCTCCGGAGGAGGTGGCACGGAGGATCGGCCCGCACACCAGGGCGGTCATCGCAGTTGACTATGGGGGCCACCCGGCCGACTATCCCCGCCTGAGGGAGGTCATTGGGGAGGCTGGTGGCACGGGTGGCATAGCTCTGATCGCTGACTGTGCCCACAACTTGGAGGGTAGGTGCCACGGTAAGCCGGTGGCACAGCTAGCCGACTATGCCTGCTACTCCTTCTATGCCACCAAGAACCTGACCACCGGCGAGGGGGGTGCCCTGGCCCTGGCCGACCCCTCCCAGGAGGAGCGGGCCCGGCGGCTTCTCCTCCACGGGATGGAGTCGGATGCCTGGAAGCGCTATTCGGTGGAGGGAGGGAACGAGGGCGGCGAGGGGGACAAGCTCTACGAGGTCTACGAGGCTGGCTTTAAGTACAACCTGCCCGAGCTGGCCGCCGCCCTGGGGCTGGTCCAGCTTAGGCACCTGGGCAGGTGGCACCAGAGGCGCAGGGAGCTGGTGCTCCGCTACCGCCAACTGCTGAGCGAGCTTCCTGAGGTGGAGCTTCTGGCCGAGCGGGAGTGGGCCGAGCCGGCCTATCACCTGATGCCGGTGCTGATTGACTTTGACTCCCTGGGCATGGGCCGCAGGCGCTTTATGGAGATGCTCAGGGCCGAAGGTATCCACACCAGCGTCCACTTCACCCCAGTCCACCAGTTTCACTTCTACCGCCAGCTCATGGGCGATCTGGATGGGGAGCTGCCGGTGGCAAGTGAGGCGGGAAGAAGGCTCCTCAGCCTGCCCCTATTCCCGGAGATGGGAAGTGAGGAGGTGGAGCAGGTGGTTCAGGCCCTGGACAAAGTAATCGGTTGGGCCAAGGGGTAGGCTGGCTAGACCACCCCTTGTCGGGGTCCTCGCGGGCCCTATAATCGCAATACCCAGCTAGGGTATGGAGGGGTGGCATGGAGCAGGGTGAGGAGCGGGTCTTTCGCATGGAGCCGGCCTTTGGTCCCCTGGAGCCGATGGATGTGGCCGCTCTTGCCCAAAGCTGTCCCCACAAGTGGTTCAACCAGACCCTCTGTCGGGTAAACGACTGCGTGGTTCGCCTTGGCATCCTGGAGGGCGACTTCCACTGGCACAAGCACGAGGAGGAGGACGAGTTCTTTCTGGTGCTAGAGGGGAGGCTTCTGGTGGACCTCAAGGGGAAGACGGTAGAGCTTGGCCCGGGGCAGGGGCTGGTGGTACCCCGCGG
>JALSIF010000293.1 GCA_026981635.1 bacterium
CTTTGAGATGAAGCGGGACCGCTACGGGATGCCCGAGGCGGTGATTACTGAAAACAAGGTCTATCAGGTAAGGGCGGTCACTCCCCGCCAGCTGGAGATGGAGCGGCTGCTGGAGAGGTTCGCCAAGGAGGCCGGGCTGGCCAGCGGCGGCGAAGTGAGGGCGCCCATGCCGGGGAAAATTCTCAAGGTGCTGGTGGAGCCGGGGGACAAGGTCTCCCCTGACACCCCGGTGGCCATCCTGGAGGCGATGAAGATGGAAAATGAAATCATCGCCGAGGTAGAGGGGGTGGTCCGGGAGGTGAAGGTCAAGGCGGGGGAGGCGGTGGAAAACGGTCAGCTCCTGGTGGTGGTGGGGGCAGAGGAGTAGGACGGCCCATCCCGCCCACCCCACAAGAGGGCTAGACTGAGGAAGATGTTAAGGCTGGCTCTACCGACCCTGGTCCTCCTGGGGGTAATTGGCCTTACGCCCCTGGGTGCCATTCCCATGACCACCTTTCTCACCAGGTTCTCGGTCAGCCTCCAGGAACCAGCTCACCCCGGGCAGAGGACAGATGAAGAGAAACAGCTCAACGAGGTTGCAAAGACCGAGGAGGAAAAGGAGGACTGGCGCGAGGCGGGAGAGCAAGCCCTGACCGACCTTGCCTCCCAGGGAAAGGTATATCTCAGACTGGTCTTCTACCCTTCTCCGGAGCAGACGGTAACCTACGAGGAGGTTCAACGCCAGGTTCCCTCGGCACTCAGGGCGATCCTCTCCGACCCTGAGCTGGCCCCGCCGGAGGGGGCAAGGTCGGTAATGAAGAGCGGGCAGAACCGCATCCTCTTCAGCCGCCGGATGGGCAACTGGGAGCTGCTTGACTCCCTAACCTGGGAGGTGAGCGGCGAGTGGGAGGAGCTTGCCAGGAAGGCTCCCCTCATCTACCGTCACCTGACAAAGGAGGTTGAATTTACCCGCCAGGGGATCCTTCGCCTCTACATCGGCTTTCAAACTGACCCGCCGAGGATGCTCAGGCTGTTTGTGGGGCCCTACTACTACTCGCCGCCCATAGAGATAGATGAGTTCCTCAACCAGCGGGCAGTGGCCGACGCTCAGAGCTGGAGCAGGCTCTATGAGATCTTCCAGCTGATGATCAAGGACGATCCTAAGCTCGGCGACAAGGCACTCTCCAGCCGACTGGACGAGCTCATGATGCTCAAGGACCGGGTGGACAAGGCTCTGCTCAAGGTAGTAGACAGCCCCCCAAAAAGTCCGGCCGGCCTGATCACCTTCGTGGAGCTAAACCGCAGCCAGCTGGAAGATATCTTCAGGAGCGACAACTTCAAGCGGTTCAAGGATGCCTACCTATATCTGGAAGCAGATCTCAGGGCGGTGGAGAGCCGCATGCGGGAGCTCATTGAGAAGGAAGTCCCCGAGCTTGATCAGTTCAAGTTCATGCTCAGGGTGGTAGTAAACGACGAGCTGGACCGGTTGGACTAGGGCAGAAGGATAAGGGCGCGATGGTGCGTAAAAAGATGAGCTTCTGGGAGGAGGTGGAGGACTTCCTCTCCCAGGCACCCCTCACCGATCACCGCCGCCAGCGCATCCTGGCCTACAAGGAGAGCCTGCTCCCCTTTGCAGTGGGGATCTACAACGTTCACAAGGCGAGGAACGCCGCCGGCCTCATCCGCACTGCCCACGTCAGCCGGGCGCGGGAGTTCATCGTAGTGGGGGAGCGGGACTGGACCAGCGCCGAGACCCGCACCGCTGACCAGTGGACCGACATCAAGATCATCCGCGAGTTGGACCAGTTTCTGGACTACGTGAAAGAGCGGGGCTACCGGCTGGTCTCGGTGGAGAAGAACGAGCGCTCGGTCTCCCTGTTTGAGATCGAGCGCTACCCCACCCCACCCCTCATCTTCCTGGGCACAGAACTTGGCGGCATCCCGGAGGAAATCCTTGCGGCAAGCGATCTCGTCGTCCACATCCCGGGTGGCGGCCTGGTCCCCTGGCTCAATGTCTCGGTGGCGGGGGGGATCGTGGTGTTTGACTTTCTCCAAAAGCACAAGGACGACCCGGCCTATGACCTTTCCCGTGAGCTTCCCGCCCCCGGGGTGAGGCACGGCTTTCTGGAGTTTCGCCACAAGAGCGAGCTTCGCCGCCGGCAGCGGGAGAAGGCCAGCTCCCAGGATGGCTGACACCATCGTCGCCCCGGCAACTCCCCCCGGCATAAGCGCCCTGGCCATGGTGCGCCTCTCCGGGCCGCGGGCGGTGGAGATGGTGGCTGAGCTTTCTGGCCTAAGCCGAAAGGAGTTTGAAGACCGGCACGCAAGGCTGGTGGAGCTTCGCGACCAAGAGGGGGAGCTCATTGACCAGGCCATGGTCACCGTCTACCTTGGACCCCGCTCCTACACCGGCGAGGACCTGGTGGAGATCACCCTCCACGGAAACCCCCTTTTGGTGGAGCTGGTGGTGGAGGAGTGCATCGCTCGGGGGGCACGGCTGGCCGAGCCGGGGGAGTTTACCCGCCGGGCGCTGCTAAGGGGAAAGCTCTCTCCCGACCAGGTTGAGGCGCTGGGCCAGGTGATAACCGCCCGCACCCGCCACGGCCTGAGGCTGGCGCGCAGAAACCTGGCCGGGAAGCTGGGAGAGAAGCTTAGCCAGATCCGCCAAGAGCTGGTTGAAACGCTTGCGGCGGTGGAGGTGGTGTTTGACTACCCGGGGGAGGCGGCCGACGTCTCCTACCAAGAGGGGGAGACCCTGGCCGATGAGCCAGAGCTTTTGGGAGAAAGGATAGAAAGGCTTATCGGGCTTATCCAACCTCTAGTTGAGGACTATCCAAGACTCTCCGCCCTCAGCCGGGAGCCGCGGGTGGTGATCTGGGGGGCACCCAACGCGGGCAAGAGTTCGCTGTTTAACGCCCTCCTGGGGCGGGAGCGGGCCCTGGTCTCTCCCGCCCCGGGGACTACCCGGGACTACCTGGAGGCTCCCCTGGAGCTGGCTGGGCTTAGGCTGTCGGTGGTGGACACGGCGGGCATAAGGGAGCAGGCGGGGGAGGAGGTGGAGGAGAAGGGGATCAGGCTGGCCGAAAAGCAACTCGGGGAGGCAGACCTTATTCTTGCCATCCTTGAGCGGGGCGAGCCGGCAAGCCTTCCACCAATCCCGGTGGAAGAGGGACAAGCGGTCATCTATGTGGCCACCAAGGTTGACCTGATGGAGAAGGTGCCCCAGGGGGAGGGAAGTTCACCTGAGGCTCCCCTTGCCACTTCCTCCCTCACCGGCCTGGGGATAGAGGAACTCAGGCAACGCATCGCCCGCCACTTTACCAGTGAGGTGGGGGAGGACCGGCTGCTGGTCAGCCGCCGCCAGTATGAGAGCCTGAGGAGAGCCCTTGCCGCTTTGGAGCAGGCGCGGGAGGGGCTGAGGCGGGGAGTGGAGCCTGACCTGGTGGCGCTGGATCTCAGGGCTGCCCTGGAGGAGGTGTCCGGGCTGCTGGAGCTTCCCGGGGCAAGCGAGGCGGTGATTGCTGAGATGCTTCGTGGCTTCTGCGTGGGCAAGTAGACCCTGGGCTGGGAGTAAGCCCCTATAATCGCCGCTACCAACCGGGAGGTGAGGTCAGGATGGGAGCACTGGGAAGCGTCCTCGTCATTCTCATAACCATCGCCGTGGTAGTCGGGCTGATTCTCTATCAGCGGGTAAAGGAGAACCCCTATGACGCCAGGCTCATCCGGCGCTTCAAGCGCACCGTCTACTCCCTGGTGGGGATCATCGTTCTGCTGCTCCTTTCCACCCAGCTCTACATCTTCGTTCCCCCGGGCTATGGCGTGGTGGCCTACAACTGGTTCACAGACACCTACAAGGTCTACGACGACGGCTTTCACATCATCTTCCGCCCCATCTACGAGCTCACCCGCTACGACGTGCGCAAGCAGGCCTACACCATGACCCTCACCCCGGCCGAAGGGGCGGTGCAGGGCCAGGACGAGGTCACCGTGATGAGCAGGGACAACCTGGAGATGGGGATAGACATCACCCTGCTCTACTACTACGACCTCAAGAACCTGGACAAGCTCCACCGGGAGATCCGCTACCCGGAGGAAAAGATCGTCCGCCCCAAGACAAGGAACGTGCTGCGCGACGTCTTTGCCCGCTACGAGGCCACTGAGGCGGCGGCGGTGAAGCGTGATGAGATCCAGCGGGAGATCTTCCGGGAGCTATCAGACTTCTTTGCCCAAAACTACATCATCCTGGAGGATGTGCAGCTTAGGGAGATCCGCCTGCCCGAGCTGGTGAGGACCGCCATTGAGGAGAAGAAGCGGGAGCAGCAGGAGGCGGAGAAGATGGAGTACACCATTCAGGTGGCTGAGAGAAAACGGGAGGTGCAGAAGCTTGAGGGGCAGGCGGAGGCCCAGAAGCGCATTGAGGTGGCCAAGGGAGAGGCGGAGGCCATCCGCATCATCAACGAACAGCTATCCAAAAGCCCCCAGTACCTCAAGTGGATGGCGGTAGACAAGCTAAACCCCAACGCCAAGATCGTCATCACCGACCAAGACACCATCCTTGACCTAGGCACGCTGTCGGACTAAGAATTGGAGGAGTTACAGTTGCTCGGCTATGATTAGCCCCGCTTGAATGATGGCGAAGGGAAGCATGAACGACGGAAATCTACCCTCCTTTGAAGAGGTCCGGGAGAAGGTCCTGGCGGGGGAGCGGATAAGCGAGGCTGACGCCCTTGCCCTCTGGTACTACCCCGACCTTGCCGCGGTGGGAGAGCTGGCTCACCAAGTGAGGCTTCGGCTGAACGACCCCAAGGTGGTCACCTATGTCATTGACCGCAACATCAACTACACCAACGCCTGCGTCGCCCGCTGCAAGTTCTGCGCCTTCTGGAAGCAGCCCGGCTCAGGGCAGGTCTATGTCCACCAGTACGAGCCGGTAATCAAGGAGAAGATCGCCGAGGCAAGCGCCCAGGGGGCCACCCAGATCCTCATGCAGGGGGGCTTTCACCCAGATCTTCCCTTCTCCTACTACACCGAGCTACTCCGCTCCATCAAGCGGGACTTTCCCCACATCATCATGCACTCCTTCGGTCCGCCGGAGATTAAGTTTTTCGCCACGACCTACAGGATGAGCGAGCGGCAGGTGCTTGAGGAGCTCAAGGAGGCGGGGCTGGACGGCCTTCCGGGAAGCTACGAGATCCTGGTGGACCGAGTCCAGCAGGCGATAGCCCCGGGCAAGTGCACCCCCGATGAGTGGTGCGAGATCATGACCATCGCGGCAGAGCTCGGGCTAAACACCACCGCCACCATGATGTTTGGCCACATTGAGACGGTGGAGGAGCGCATTGAGCACCTGAGGAGGATACGGGAGCTGCAGGAGATAACCCTCGGGGAGTTTGGCCGCGGGTTTACCGCCTTTATCGCCTGGCCATATCAGCACGAGAAGAACGCCCTCACTCCGCTGGTGAGGCGAGGGCTCATTAGGCTCGTCACCGCCCAGGAGTACCTTCGTATGGTGGCGGTGGCCCGCATCTACCTGGACAACGTGCGCCACCTCCAGTCCAGCTGGGTGACCATGGGCCCGCGGGTGGGCAGCGCCTCCCTCTTCTTTGGCTGCGACGACATGGGGGGCACCATGATGGAGGAAAATGTGGTAAGCGCCGCCGGTACCCTGTTTAAGATGAGTGCGGCAGAGATTGAGCGCATCATCCGGGAGGCCGGCTTTGAGCCCCGGGTGAGAAACACCTTCTATGAGTATGTGAGCCGGCCGCCCTTCCCCAAGGAGCAGGCTCAGGTCTATGCGGTGGGAAGCTAAGCGGGCCGCCAGCGGGAGGGGCAGCCCCCCACTCCCATGAGTGGCGCAACTGCGCTACCTGGCCTTGCTCTTATTGCCATCCTTGCCGGAGCCTTCCTTATCACCATGGTGCTCAGGCTATCTGGCTACCCCTACGCCGACTTCTGGCAGAGCCTGATCATTCTGGTCTTCGGGATCGTCCTGGGGGTGGCGGTCAGGTTTCTCATCCTGGTTCTTTTCGGCCCCCTGCCCCTGCCCATCCACCAGGGGCTGGCCGAGTTTGCCGGCGTTGCCCTTTGCTGTCAGTACGTAACCGCCTCGGGCTGGCAGCGGGCGGCCCTGGTGGGCGGAGTGTGGGGGGCGGCGGCACTTGCGGCGGGCCTGTTTGGGGTGCTCCTTTGAGGGAAGCTGCTAATCTCCCTAACCATGGCTAACGGATGGGGAATGGCCTGGGGCTTTGGGATGCTCTTTGGGTGGGGACTCTTCATCTTCCTCATCGTCGCACTGGCCCTGATGCTCAGCTACCAGGGCAGGGCGGTGCGCCTGCTTGAGGAGATCAAGGACCTGCTCAAGGATAAGCGCTAGCCCTAGGTCCACGAAGCTACCTGGAGAAACTTCGCTTCCCGCGCAAGGGATGCCGCTTGCCAGTAGCCGGCTCTAGTGTTCAACCAACCTTGACGCGGGGTGAGCAGCACTTGCCATGGAGGCCATGGAAAAGGCCATCTCGCCGCGGTAGCCCCGCCAAAGGATGGCAAGACCCAGCAGGATGGCCACCAGGGCGCCGGCCCGGGCAAGCCTGCGAAGAAGCAGGCGCGATCCTCCCGCTCCCACCAGGGCGAGGGTAAAGAGGGCGGGGAATGCCCCCAGGGAGAAGGCCAGCATAAAGAGGGCGCCCGAGGTGGCGCTGCCGGTGGAGGCGGCGGCAGCCAGGGCCGCCCAGAGCAGTCCGCAGGGGAGGAGGCCGGTGGCAGCACCCACCAGGGCGACCAGGGCGGCAGGGGAGAGCCGGCGGCGGAGAAGTTCCACCAGGCGAGAAAGGGGTCTGGCGCTGTCAAGCCAGCGGAGCCGGCCTGAGAGGCCGGTAAGCTCCAGCACCCCCACCAGCACCATCACCCCGCCCAGGGTGAGGGTTACGGCGCGGCTGGCCTGGGGGGTGTTGATAAGCCTTACCACTCCCTGGATAACTCCCCCTGCCAAGGCGCCGAGCAGGGTGAAGCTTGCCACCCGGGCGAGGTTGTAGGCCAGGGCAAGCCCCAGGTAGGTGCGCATGCGCGCCTCAAGGCTCTCCCCGCGGGCGGCATAGGAGGCGGCGGTGGCGGCCAAAGGGCCACACATGCCTACGCAGTGGGCCGAACCGGCCACCCCGAAGAGGAAGGCCGAACCCATAAGTACCCAGACCGAATCCATCGTCTAAACCATCCTCAAGACCCAAACCCCCGGTAGCGCAGGCGGGCAGAATTGAGCACCACAAAGAGGGAGCTTAGAAGCATAGCGGTCACCGCCACGATGGGGTCAACCAGGCCGGCCACCGCCAGGGGGATGGCGACCAGGTTGTAGATCACCGCCCAGAATAGGTTGGTGGCCACCGTGGTGCGGGTGGCGCGGGAGAGGGCAAAGAGACGTGCCAGGGGCATGAGGTCGCGGTCAAAGGTGGCGATGTCCGCTACCTCCACCGCCAGGGGGGCACCGGTGGCCAGGGCGACTGAAACATCAGCGGCGGCCAGGGCGGGGCCGTCATTTACCCCGTCGCCTACCACCATCACCGTTCCCCTGTGCTTAAACTCCTCCACCAGGGCATATTTCTCCTCCGGGGTGCGCTCGCCATAGAACTCGCCGATGCCCAACTCCCGGGCCAGGGCGGCCACCCGGGGAGTGCGGTCACCGCTTACGATGACCAGCCGGCGCCCCTCTCCGCTCAGGGCCTCAACCGCCTCCCTCACTCCCTCGCGCAGGGGGTCCTCAAAGAGGAACCAGGCGGCAACCTTCCCTTCCACCACCAAATAGAGCAGTCCCACCGTTGGATCATCCTCAGATGGGAAGGGCGGGGAGTTGATGTCCAGCTCCTCCAGCAGGCGGTCACCGCCTAGGTGGAGGCGGCCGTCGGTGCTTTTAACCCCCACTCCGGGGATTGGCTGACTGGCGATCTTTTTGGGCTCGCGGCCGAACCTCCGGCGGAACCATTCGGTCAGGGCGTGGGCCAGGGGGTGGGCCATGCCCAGCTCAAGGCCGGCGGCAAGCTCGGCCAGTTCCTCCGGTCCTTGCTGCTCAGAAATGGGATGAAACTCACGCACCCGAGGCCGGCCCTGGGTGAGGGTGCCGGTCTTATCCAGCATGATGGTGGCGATGGAGGGGAGAAGCTCCAGGACTTCGGGGCGCTTGATGATCAGGCCAAGTTCAGAGGCCCGGCCCACCGCCGCCGCGTAGGCCAGGGGGGTGGCCACCGAGAGGGCGCAGGGGCAGGAGATGACCAGCACGGATACCGCCCGGATGATGGCCTCCCCCGCCGGTGCGCCGGTGGCCAGCAGAACGCCGGCGGTGGCCGAGGAGAGCAGGATGATAAAGAGAACGAAGTAGCGGGAGAGGATGTCAACCATGCGCTGGAGGGGGGAGCGCAGGCTGAGAGAGGAGAGGGCCTGGTGGTAGAGGCTGGACACCAAGGAGGCGGGCTGGCTGCGCCTCACCTCCACCACCACCGGCTGCCCCAGATTGATGGAGCCGGCGAAGACCCACTCCCCCGCCGTGTGCAGGACTGGCTGGCTCTCACCGGTGAGGAAGGCCTCGTCAAACTGGGAGGAACCCTCCACGATCACCCCGTCCAGGGGGACCTGCTCCCCCTCACCTACCAGCACCCGCTCACCCACACCGACCTCGTCGGAGGGACGGAAGCTGGGGGAACCGTCGGGACTAATCACCCGAGCCTTGGAGGGCAGGGTCACAGTGAGAGAGCCCACCCTCCTAACAGCCTGGTAGCGGACCGAGCTTTCTATGTTTTTGCCCACCAGTAGCAGAATGACTAACATTGCGGCGGTGTCAAAGTAGACCCGGATGGTTCCCTGGGCGGCAAGGTAGAGGGAGTAAAAGAAGGCGGTGAGACTCCCCAGGGTGACCAGGGTCTCCAGGGAGGCGGTGCGGTGGCGGGCCTCAAGAAAGGCCTTGCGCAGGATGGGCCAGCCGGAGAAGAAGACGATGGGGGCAGCGGTGATGGCCAGCCACCAGGGGAGGTAGCCCTGGATGAAGGGGGGAAGCTGGCTGAGATAGCCGGCGTACTGGAGGACAGAGTAGGCCATAAGCTGCATGCCGAAGAAGAGGGCCACCCCCAGGCGGAAGAGGTCCAGCCGGGCGAGGGCCTTCTGGCGGCCCTCCTCCCCCTCCCCTTCCGCCACCTGGTAGCCAAGCTGACTGACCGCCTCGGCGATGCGCTCGGGGCTGGTTTGGGTCTGGTCGTAGCGCACCCTCAGGGTGTCGCTTAGGAAGCTCACCTCCACCCCAACGATGCCCCGCTCCCGCATCAGGGCCTGTTCAATGAACCAGGCGCAACTCTGGCACCACATCCCCCTTATTTGGAGGGTTAGATCGCGTTCAAAGCGCCCCGGCTCACCGGAAATGCCCCGCAAACGATAGTCGCCTGCTCTAATCAGCCCACGCTGGGTGGCGCTCTGGAAGAGGGGATGCTCCCGCAGGATGGCTGGGTCCTCCTTTCCGGTCAGGGAGGAGATGAGCTCATAGACGTGGCGGCAGCCGGGGCAGCAAAAGTAAAGCTCACGCCCCTGGCGGGAAAGCGTGTTTGGCACTGATGGTAGGGGAGATTGGCAGAGATGGCATCTCGGGCTTTCCCCCTGCGCATTTGAATTATGTGTACCCTGGGTGGAAAGGGGAGTGTGGTCGGTATGAGTCTTACTTGTCATCTAAGGGCCCTCCCCTACCGTGACCTTGCTTGGCAGGGTCAGCGGACCAGCATCGGGGAGGAGGGGACTAGCGCCAGCTGCGGATGAAGAGCAGGGTGTAGATGATGGCCCAGACGAGCAGGATGATGTAGCTTGCGATAAGAAAAAGGTTCAGCCCCCCCGGGTCCTT
>JALSIF010000294.1 GCA_026981635.1 bacterium
TAGCCCCGGCCAAGTGGGAAAGCGACTAGGAGAAGATTCGGAAATTTTTCTGAAGTTGGTAGTGGCCCAACTCCGTCAACAGAACCCCCTCAAACCGCTGGACAACGCTGAGATGATGCAGCAGCTTGCCGCCTTCAACCAGGTGGAGCAGCTAATCAACCTCAATGAGAACTTCACCCGCCTGCTGGGAAACCGGGAGCTCATTGAGGCCAACGGCCTGGTGGGCAGGTTTGTGGAGGGGGTGGACGCCAACGGCAACCTGATCCGTGGAGTGGTCACCAGGGTGGAGCGAATTGACGGGGTGGTTACTCTGAAAGTTGGCGACCAGCTCCTGCTACTCAGTCAGGTGACCACGGTGGCCCTGGACGAGAGCGGCTCGGCCCTGGGAGAGGCCAGCAACCAGGAGGGGGAGAAGAGCACGGCTCCCTTCAGTGAGGAGGACCAGTCGTCGTGAGCCAGTTTGATCCACGCATCGGTGGGCTGGTCTCCCTACCCCACTCCCAGGGGGTAGGGCAGGGCAGGAGGCAGGAGCAGATAGCCCCGGCCAAGGCGGCAGACACGGGCTTTGCCGAGGTCCTCAGGGAGAAGCTTGCTGCTGCCGGCCTTGAGCTTTCGGCCCATGCCCAGAGGAGGCTGACAAGCCGGGGGATCAGACTGGACGAGCAGAGAACAGAGAAGATCGGTGAGGTGGTTGAGCTTCTGGCCAGCA
Organism: bacterium; assembly: GCA_026981635.1. Taxonomy (GTDB): domain Bacteria; phylum 4484-113; class 4484-113; order JALSIF01; family JALSIF01; genus JALSIF01. Next base: position 710 of record JALSIF010000294.1, read on the forward strand.
AGGGAGCGCGGGAGGCGCTGCTGGTGCTGGAGGACGGTGCCCTGGTGGTTAGCGTCAGGGCGCGGAAGGTAATCACCGCTCTCTCCCTGGGCGATCTCAGGGAGCGGGTGGTTACCGGCATTGATGCGGCGGCCTTTGTGGAAGTGAGGGGGCAAGCCAAGGGAGTGGACGCTGCCCAAGGCAGCGGGCTTCCGGCCGGGGGAGCGACCGAACCCGGCCCCCCACCTCCTTCCGCAAACGGCCTGCCTGGTCAGGTTTCCCCGCCAGGGAGAGAGGAACTAGGAAAGGACCACTAACAAGGAGGTGGTGGAAAGATGGCAAGTGCATTCTTTACCGCGGCGAGTGGCATCCGCAACATGCAGACCAAGCTGGATGTCATCGCCAACAACATCGCCAACATCAACACGGTTGGCTACAAGTCAAGCACGATCCTCTTCGGTGAGCTTCTAAGCCAGATCATCCGCGGGGCCAGTGCTCCAACCGCCTCGCTGGGTGGGACCAACCCCATCCAGGTGGGGCTGGGCAGCTTTATCGCTGCCATCTCCACCAACTTCACCCAGACCGGCTTTGAGCGCACCGAACGCCCCACCGATGTGGCCATCAATGGTCGGGGCTTCTTCGTCACCCGCCAAGGTAACCAACTCTTCTACACCCGGGCGGGAAACTTCGGGGTTGACGCCCAAGGTCACCTGGTTACCCCCGATGGCCGTTTTGTACAGGGGTTTGTGGAACTGACGCCGGACGGCCAGGCGATAGATCCCAACAGTCGTATCGGTGACATCATTATTCGCTTTGGCCAGAAGTTGGAGGCTAGAGCCACAACTGAAGTGGTCTTCTCCTCAAATCTGGATGCATCCAGTGATGTGTTCGGTAGTGCTGAGCTGGTGTCCGCCGGGACTACCGGCATCCAAACGGTGAGTGAAGCGATGCAACAGCGAGCCCTCATCGTTGGCACCAGTCCAGCGGTTCCAGGTTCGGTTGGTCAGATCATCATCAATGGAGATCCCACTCCCACCACCTACGACACCACTCCTGCCACCAATTCGCTGGAAGCGGCCCAGATCATCGCCGACGCCATCAACAGTGACCCCGACATCAACCAGGCGGTCCAGGCTACGGTCAGAAACGTCAACAACCAGGGATTCGTGGTGATTCAGGCGATTCCAGTGGGGGGTTCATTTACCATTGACGGGACCGGTGCCACCGGTTCTGGTTTTGATGGACTTCCCCTCACTACGGTGGATCCGGCTCCAGAGCCCGATTTTAGGCTCGTGGGAAGAAACGAATTGGTGATAACCGATGCCCAAGCAGCGACGGTCACCACCCAAACCCCAGTGGGCTTTGGGGCCAATGCCCCCGACCCCACCTCCGACTTCACCATCAACGGGGTTTATTACCAACTTTCTGGGGGGCCAAGTGGGATCAACTTTTCAGACACTGGGACTGCAGCAGGCAACGCAGCCATCATCGCCAACATAATTAACAACACCCCCGGTACCCAGGTTAAGGCTACTGCCAATCCCAACGGAACCCTTACCATCACCCAACTCAAAGCAGGTGCCAATAATACAATTCTGATTGACTTCGGTGTACCTCCCAACACTGTGGGTGAGCAGCCCCCTGGATCTATCGGGTTCGCTTCAATCCCCGATGATGATCCCGGTACGCCATTTACGCGGCTTATCAGCAATGGAGTTAACGCCCGTGCGGAAGTAACCTTTATTCCTGAAGACGGTTCCCCTCCCCTGGTACGATTCTTTGAAGATAACGCTCCCGCTGGTACCGCTTCCAGTCTTGAGCGGGTGCGTCAAGCCATCACTGGACCTAACCCAACCTTCCCCCTGATTCCTGGGGTGGTCATCTCGGCGGAGGAACTCAAGCCTGGCCGGGCCATCATCCAGACCAAGGATGCCTTTCGTCACACCACTAACCGGATTGTCTATGACTCCTTGGGCAACCCCCACGACCTCAACGTCACCTTCATCCACGTGAAGGAAAATACTTGGGACTGGGTGGTAACACTGCCCAAGGAGCCCGACTTGGTGCTAACTAACAACACTGGCAGAATCACCTTTGACAACAGTGGGCTGATAAGTGTGCCCAACCCCTCTGACCCGGTTACCTTTGAGCCTTCAGGCGCTGACCGGATGGAGATAAACTTCGTCTTTGATGGTGACGGGGAGCCGGTCGCTGGAATCACTCAGTTCTCTGCTCCCACTACCACAGCAATCATAGAACAAGACGGCTTTCCCATGGGCGTTCTCCAGTCCTTTGAAATTGATCAAAATGGGGTGATAAGTGGCCTGTTTGATAACGGCCAGGTTCGCCCCATCGCCCAGCTTGCCTTGGCCGACTTTAACAATCCGCAGGGTCTACAGCGCTCAGGTAACACCTCCTTCATTGAGAGCGACAACTCGGGCGTGCCCATCTTTCTCAGACCCAACACTGGCGGAGTGGGGACCATCTTCGGTGGATTCCTGGAGCAATCCAATGTTGACTTGACCAGTGAGTTTACTCAGTTAATCATCGCCCAGCGGGGCCTGCAGGCAAACTCCAGGGTCTTTACCACCCAGGACCAGGTGCTGGAGGAGATCGTCAACCTGAGGAGATAGTAAGGGCTGGTTAGGGGCAGGGGAGCCCGAGGCTTCCCTGCCCCCGTATAATCTGGGTAAGGAAGCTCCATGATCAGGGTGACCAGAGTTGATGGGACCGAGCAGATCATCAACGCTGAGCTGATTGAGGTTATCTCGCCTGGCACCGACACCATCATCACCCTCACAACCGGTAGAAAGATCAGGGTAAGAGAAGGGGTGGAGGAGCTGGTGGATCGCATTGTTGAGTACAAGCGTCGCATCCACTACCTGACCATCGTGACTGAGAAGGGGGAACTGGACGAGGAGGCCAGGGCGGCCGAGGTCAAGGAGAAGCTTTAGGGAATGAATGAGGAAACCATCACTCCGGAAGAGCTGGAGCAGCTGCTTGCGGCGGTAGGCGAGGAGTCCTTTGAGCAGGTCCAGACGCCCCCCGAACAGCCGGAGAGAAAGCACAAGATAAAGCTCTACGACTTCAAGCGCCCCGACCGCTTCAATCGTGAGCAGATCCGCACCATCTACATGCTCCACGAGACCTTCTGTCGACTGTGGAGCGGGAGGCTTTCCAACTGGCTAAGGACTATCGTCTCCATGTCGGTCCTCTCGGTTGACCAGGTGACCTACAGCGAGTTTCTGGAATCCATCCCCAGCCCCTCCATCCTGGCCATTCTGGCGGTGGAACCGCTGGAGGGGAGGGCACTGATGGAGTTTTCCCCTTCCATCGCCTTTCCCATCATTGACCGCCTGCTGGGGGGAAGCGGCGAGAGCCAGATCCAACCCCGCGAGCTTACCGACATTGAGGAACGCATCATCTCAAACATCGTGGATGAGAGCCTGGTCTTTCTGCGCGAGGCGTGGGAGGCAATGGTTGAGCTTGAGCCGGAACTCATGCGGCTGGAGGCAAACCCCCTCTTTGTACAGCTGGTTCCTCCCAACGACATGGTGCTGGTCATTGCCATGGAGACCAGGCTGCAGGCCTTCTCCGGCCTGATCAACCTGGTCTACCCCTACGTGCTGCTGGAGCCCATTCTGGACAAGCTCACTGCCCAGACCCTCTACTCCAGCCAGTCGGCCGGTGCCAGCCCCGAGGTCAAGAAGCTCATCTCGGAAACGGTGAGGAGGGCACCGGTTGATGTGAGTGTGAGGGTGGGAAGGTGTGAGCTGACCTTCGGAGAGATCATGCAGCTTGAGGAGGGTGACGTAGTTCGTCTGGACAGCCAGGTGGACGACGACCTGGACATCTTCGTGGGGGGCCGGCTCAAGTTCAAGGGACGCCCCGGCATCTACCGTGGCAGGATGGCCTGTCACATAACCCGACTGGTCAAGGATGAAGAGCTGGAGGAGTAGACCATGGCAGATGAAGGTCAGGAAAAGGACGTCGGTTTGAGTGAGGAGGAGATCAGCGGACTTCTCAACCCCGGCGAAGGGGCTCCTTCCGCCACCGGCGAGGTGGGAGAGGAGGAGCTGCTCAATTTGGTGGAGGAGGCTGAGAAGGAGGTAGGGGAGGAGCTTTCAGCCGCCCTCACCACAGCCCTCAAGCGCGAGCGACCGGTCTCGGTCAAGAACCTGGACGTCTTTGCTACCAGCAGTGAGGAACTTTCCCGCATTGTCACCCCAGGGGACTTCGCCGTCAGGGTGGCATTTAACGTCAAGGGAGAGGAACACGCCCACTTCTTCAGCCTGGAGAAGGATGTGGCGGTGCGCTTTGCCAGCCATGCACTGGGCAAGGAGGAGCCGGGTGAGGAACTGGATGAGGAGGCCCAGGCAGCCCTCACCGAGGTGTTTACCACCTTGGCTGGGGCGGTGGCCAATCGGCTGGGCAAGCTGGTGGGGGGCAGTGTTGAAATAGGTGAGGTGGCCCCGGTGGCGGTGGTTGAGGCGGGAGGCTTTGAGGAGCTGGGGGAAAGCTTCTTCCACGCCACCTACCTGCTTGAGGTGGACGGGGAGGAGGTCACCGTATACCACTTCTTCCCCCGATCCCATGCCCTCGTTTTGGCCGAGGCCAGATCGCCAGGGGTGGAGATGGCTCCCCTGGCCGCAGGGCCGGGTCCAGGCGCTCAGCCGAGCGAGGCTCCAGCGACCGAAGAGGAGCCACCGCCAACCGTCAAGCGGGCCGTTTTTGAGGAGCTTTCCCCCTCCGCACCCTCTACCCAGCCCAGAAACATTGACATCCTGCTGGATGTTCCCATGGAGATTACCGTGGAGCTGGGACGTACCCAGGTTCCCATTCAGCAGATCCTGGAGTTTGGGCAGGGGAGCCTAATCACACTGGACAAACTGGCCGGGGAGCCGGTTGACCTGTTGGTCAATGGCAAATACTTTGCCAAGGGCGAGGTGGTGGTGATTGACGAAAACTTCGGGGTGCGGATCACCTCCATCCTCAGTCCGGAGGAGCGCCTGAAAAGGTTGCGTTAGCTCTATCCCCTTCCTGATCTAGCGGTGGGAAGTAAGCCTGAGCTGATAGAGGGAGCCAAAGTGCCACTTTTCCACCAGATGGAGCCCCTGGGCCGCAGCCAGGTCCAGGTAGTAGCTCAGTGGCTTGGCTCTGGTTGAGGCCCCTCGCCTTACCACCCCTGCCCTGATCAGGGCGTCAAGCAGGGCACGCTGACCACGGCAGTAGACCGAGAGCCAGAGTTCGCCACCCGGCTTGAGGATACGGGCAAACTCTCCCAGCAGCCGTCCCGGCTCCTTCATTCCCTCCAGTCCCCACTGGCAGAGGGCAGCATCAAAACAGTCATCGGCGAAGGGGAGGGTCGTGTCGCCCCCCAGCAGAAGGAGGAAGATGCGGTCGGGTTCCTGGTGGCTGAGTTCCCTGATGCTTACCAGCGATTCCAGGGACTGGCCGGCAATCACCGCAACCTCTGCCCCGGAGTGGCCGATAGCCTCCTTGGCCAACATCCCGCCATAGAGGGGAAACTCAATCAGCCTGGTGTCGGCAAAGCTCTCGTAGAAGCGGATCGCCTGGGTGCGATAGTAGCTTGGATCGGCCAGCTCTCCCATGATGATGCGGGAAAGTACTCCCGGCCCCTTCACTTCGCTTGGCTTTCTTCTCTGGGCCTTCTCCTGACTGGCCTGAGCAAGCACCAGCACCTCGGAGTGTTCGGGGTGTGGGATGAGTTCAAATCCAGGTTGGATTAGTTCGCCTAGTTTCTGGTTTATTATCCTTCCCTCTATCACCGGATTTAGCCTTCTCCCCTGGTTATAATACCCCACCGGTGGGCCATAGACGCAGGCTGGACCACATAGCCATCGCGGTCCGCAACCTAGAAAGTTCCCTCTCCCGCTGGACCGCACTGCTTGGCATTGAACCTTCAGAGGTGGAAATCCACTCCATAGAGTCGGAGGGGGTTAGGGTGGCGATGCTCCCTTTGGCGGATGGGGTAATGGTTGAGCTGATGGAGCCTTTGAGTGACCAGTCGCCGGTGGCCCGCTTTCTTGAGCGGCGGGGAGAGGGCATCCACCACTTCGCCCTGCGCTCGAAAGATCCGGCAAAGGACCTTGCCCGCGCCCGGGAGATCGGGCTAGAGGCGGTGGGCGACGGGCCGGTGGAGACTACGGTGGGTGATCTGGTGGCCTTCCTTCACCCCCGCTCCCTGAATGGTGTACTCTTGGAGTTCAAGCAGCGGCGGGAGGAGAGAAGCCATGGCGGCGGAACCTGAATTTCGTCCCGGCAAAAAGATTAAGACCACCAAGGACCGCATCAAGCAGCTTGAGGAGCTCAGGCGCAAGGCCCAGGCAGGAGGCGGCCCGGAGCGGGTCACCGCCCAGCATGAGAAGGGCAAACTCACCGCCCGGGAGCGCCTGCATCTGCTTTTGGACGAGAACTCCTTCATGGAGATTGACGCCTTCGTTGCCCATCCCCAGTTCAAGGTGCTTGGCGATGGGGTGATTACCGGCTACGGAACCATAGGTGGGCGCAAGGTTTGCGTCTATGCTCAGGATTTCACCGTGATGGGGGGAAGCCTGGGGGAGCGCCACGCCCAGAAGATATGCAAGATCATCGACATGGCCATCCGGATGGGCTGTCCGGTGATTGGCCTAAACGACTCGGGTGGGGCGCGCATCCAGGAGGGAGTGGTATCCCTTGCCGGTTATGCGGAGCTCTTCTTCCGCAACGCCATGGCCAGCGGGGTGGTCCCCCAGATAACTGCCATCATGGGCCCCTGCGCCGGTGGAGCGGTCTACTCTCCCGCCCTGCAGGACTTTATCTTCATGGTTAAGCACACCTCCTTCATGTTCCTCACTGGCCCCGATGTGATCAAGGAAGTGCTCAACGAGGAGGTTACCTTTGAGGAGCTGGGTGGAGCACTCACCCACGCCACCAAAAGTGGGGTGGCCCACTTTGTGGCCTCAAACGAGATTGACTGCATAAACGAGATTAAGCGTTTGCTCTCCTACCTTCCCCAGAACAACCTGGAAGATCCCCCCCGGAGCAAAAGCGATGACCCCATAGACCGCAGGGAGGAGCGGCTGGCCGAGATCGTCCCTGATGACCCCAACAAGCCCTACGACATGAAGGAGGTCATAAACCTCATCGTTGACCGCGACTCTTTCTTTGAGGTCCACTCCCTATATGCCCCCAACCTGATTGTGGGCTTTGCCCGCCTGGGGGGTGATGTGGTGGGCATCGTGGCCAACCAGCCCAAGGAGTTTGCCGGTGTGCTGGACATAAAGAGCAGCGTTAAGGGCGCCCGCTTCATCCGCTTCTGCGATGCCTTCAACATTCCCATCATCACCTTTGAGGATGTGCCCGGCTTCCTTCCTGGCACCAGCCAGGAGTGGAACGGCATCATCCGCGAAGGGGCCAAACTGCTCTACGCCTACTGCGAGGCCACCGTGCCAAAGCTCTGCGTGGTCACCCGCAAGAGCTATGGGGGGGCCTACTGCGTGATGAGTTCCAAGCACCTGCGAAGTGACCTGAATTTCGCCTGGCCCACGGCGGAGTTTGCCGTCATGGGAGCGGAGGGGGCGATAAACATCATCTATCGCAAAAAGTTAAAGGAAGCCCGCAACCCGGAGAAGCTGAGAAAGAAGCTCATTGAAGAGTACAAACGGGACTACCTGCATCCCTATCTGGCTGCCAGCCGGGGCTATGTGGACGATGTGATTGACCCCCGCGAAACCCGGGAGAGACTCATCTATGGGTTGAGGCTCCTTAGGGGTAAGGTTGACCAGAGACCCAAGCGCAAGCACGGCAACATGCCCCTCTAGCTTGGGCTGAGGATGGCAAAGTTCTATACTAGGCCCACTATGTGGGCAGGCGCACGCAAGCTATGCGTGCTGGGGTTGCTCTTGCTTGGGCTTCTAACCCTATTCTCTTGTGGGAGAGCACTAGATTCCCAGAAGAGGAGCCAGGGGATGGAAGCGGAACCATCTCGCACCCTGTCCCTGGCTACCCCCATCGTGACCCAGCTTGAGCTTGACCCCAGCCAGGTAAATCGGCTTGGCTTTCAGGTGACCCTGCAGGGGGATGCCAACGGCGACATGTCGGTGGGCTTTGCCGATGTGAACCTGCTAGTGGAACACTTTGGCGCTCCCCCCGATGACCCCGACCTGCCGGCGGTGGACTTCAACCTGAACGGCCAGTCGGACTTTGGGGATGTAAACATCCTGGTGGAGAACTTTGGGGTGGAGCTGACCCGCTTTGAGGTCCGCGACATAAGTAGCCCTCCCAACCCCCTGCTGGAGCTTTCCCCAGACCAAGGCAGCCCCATCCCCCAGGGGGTTGAGTTTGGCTCCGTCTTCATCCCCTCGCCCGATCTTGCGGTGAGGGTGGCGGTCTTCGGGCGGCTTTCCGCGGGCGGCAGCGAACAGCTCATCACCGTAAGCCCGGTCTTCTCCCTAAACGACCCCCTGCTTAGCGCGTGGGACAGCTCAACCGTAGTCTGGCGCACCGATGAGCTCATTGGCCTCACTGAGCTATCCAGCGGCCGCAGCGGGGTTATCGCTCGCATTGCCGGGGAGACCGGCATCCCCTGGGTGTGGGATGAGACCAGCCAGCGGCTTATCTTCTACGGTGAGAACGGGGGGCAGGTGGGGGTGTGGGCCACCAGCCTGGACGGCTCGGCCCCAGAGCTCATGAGCGGCAACGCCAGCCTGCCCGGAACAGGGCCGGTCAACCTGATTCTGGTCAGCCCCACCGGGGATGCCCTCTACCTCAGCCGGGGGGAGATTGACCCGGGAAGCGGGCTCTATCCCCAGCTCTACCTGCTTGACTTTGCCAGCAAGCAGTATGTCCGGCTGGGCAAAAGCCTCAACGACAGCGGCTTCGGTCTCTTCCCCGGCGACTGGTTCCCCGACGGAAGCGGAGTGCTGGCGGGGGTGATAGACCCGGCCGGCATCGGTGGTGCCCAGCTCTACAAGTTCAGCCTGAGCGACCCGGAGGGCTCGCAGTATGGCCCCCTGGGTCTGGCCACCGGTTTCTTTGCCCAGGCCACCAGCGGGGATTACTACCTGGTGGCGGCGGACTTCCGGC
>JALSIF010000295.1 GCA_026981635.1 bacterium
TCAGGTTACGCGGCCGAGAAATGGCGGGCTATCTGGCTGCTGCCCTGGGGCCCTGAGGGCCCAGCCGGACCACCACCGCAGTAAGGTCATCCTCCAGCCGGCGGGGCTTGGCGAACTGCTTGGCCCGCTCCACCAGGTGGTCAATGAAGCGGCCCGGTGGGAGGTGGGTGAGGCGGGCCATCTCCTCCAGGATCACCTCGTGGAAGGTGATCCCCTCTCCGCTTCCCCGGCTGTCCAGGATGCCGTCGGAGAGGAGGACCAGAGTGTCGCCCACCTCCATCTCCAGGCGCAGCTCCTCCACCTCCAGCCGCTCAGCCAACCCAAGGGGGGTGTTGGGGATGTGGTATTCCCTCACCTCGCCGGTCTGGCCGCTTACCATGAAGAGGGGCGGCCCGCCCTGGAACCAGACGCTCAGGGTGCGGCGGCGGGGGGAGAGGGAAAAGAGGGTCAGGGTGAGGAAGTGCTCGGCGGGGAGCAGCTCGCGGTAAAAGTCGTTCAGCTCCCTGAGCAGCCGTTCTGGGTTGGTCCAGTTCTGCTCCCGGTACCAGAAGGTCTTCAGGCTGAAGGTATGGAGGGCGGCCTGGACGCCGTGGCCGCTGAAGTCGGCCAGAAACCCTCCCAGGGTGTCGCGGTCAATGGCAAACAGGTCAAAGAAGTCGCCCCCCAGCTGCTCGGAGGGGTGGTAGTAGCAGGAGAGCTCCACCCCGTAGGCGTGCTGGAGGTCCCTCAACTGCTCTGGACGGGGGATGACGGCAAGCTGGATCTCGCGGGCCTGCTCCAGGTCGCGGCGACGCGCCTCCAGCTCTTCCAGCAAGCGCTGGTGGAGGCGATAGATGGCGATCTGGGCCTCCATCCGGGCAATCAGTTCGGGAGCCACCAGCTCGCGGCTGAGCACGTCCACCGCTCCCGAGCGGATGGCCTGGATGCGGGTGTGCAGATCGGCCTGGCGGGTGATGAAGACCACCGGTAGATCGCGCAGCTGATGGGTGCGCTTGAGCTCCCGGCAGAGGTTCACCGCCCGGCCATCGGAGCCGTTTAGGTTGAGCAGGAGAAGGTCGGGCCCCACCCGCTGGATCACCTGAGGGGAGTGGTCCTCCCGATTGAGGAAGGCGACCCGGAGACCGTGACTTAGCAGGGTGTCTAGCAGAGGCTCCAAGAAGTCGCGCAGGTCACTGTCGGCGAGGATGAGGGCATTCTCCAGGCTTACCCCGCTCCAGACGGGCTGGGTGGCCGGCCTGTCCTCCCCTTCGCCGTAGAGGAAGACCTGTTTATCCCGCGCAGCGAAGGCGGCTCACCCCTTCTCCTCGGCGACCGGCTCGGGGGAGGAGATGATCTGGTCAATGATGCCGTACTCCTTGGCCTCCTCGGCGTCCATGAAGTAGTCCCGGTCGCAGTCCCGCTCAACCCTCTCCAGGGGCTGGCCGGTGTGCTTGGAGATGATCTGGTAGATGCGGTCCTTGGCGCGCAGGATCTCCTTGGCGTGGATGGCCACATCGGCCGCCGAACCGGCATAGCCGCCCAGGGGCTGGTGGAGCATCATGCGGCTGTTGGGCAGGGCGTAGCGCTTGCCCTTGGCGCCGGCCAGCAGCAGAACGCAGGCCATGGAGGCGGCCGAACCGACGCAGATGGTGGACACCTTGGGCTTGATGAGCTGCATGGTGTCGTAGATGGCCAGTCCCGCATCCACCGAACCGCCCGGGCTGTTGATGTAGAGGTCAACGTCCTTGGTGCTGTCCTCCTTCTCCAGGAAGAGGAGCTGGGCGATCACCGAGTTGGCCACCGTGTCGTCAATGGGGCTACCGATGAAGACGATGCGATCCTTGAGCAGACGGGAATAGATGTCGTAGGCCCGCTCGCCCCAGTTTGACTGTTCAATCACTACCGGAACGTAGTAGTTCATCCGCACCTCTCTCAGCCGCCGGATCTTCTCCTCCATGGAACCCCCATACATGGAGATGATCTGGTGGCGCTCGTAAAGTTCGTCTCTGTTCATAGTCTTCTCCCGGCGGCGGGAGATTCTCCCGCCCACTCTGCTAGCTTCTCAGGCTTATAAATTCTATACCCGCCCAGGCCACAAAGGGCTTCTCAGGGGGCTTCCTTTTCCTGCTCAATCGGCGGTGGGACTGCCGGCTGGGCCGGCTCCCCTTCCTCTCCTTCCCCGGACTGGTGGGGGGAGGTTTCCTTCCCTTCCCCCTGGGCCTCGTCCTTGAAGCGAACCGTCCTCAGCAGGTGGTCGTAGATCTTCTGCTCAGTGAGCCTTGCCCTGAGGCGGGAGATGAGGGCGCGGTTGCGGGCAAGCTTGGGGGCTTCGCGGGGGTTTAGGCGGTTTTCGGAGATGAAGCGGTAGAGCTCCAGGCTCAACTCGTGGGAGGAGGGCTCAAGCTTTTCGCGGCGGGCGATCTCCCGAAGGATCAGGTACTGGCGAAGGCGCTCCCTAACCTCCTTCCTCAGCTCCTCGCGGTACTTCTCGGGGTCTATCTCCTGGGCCTCAAGCCACTTCTCCAAGGTCATCCCCTGCTCCCTGAGGCGGCGCTCCTGGTCGGCCAGCTCGTACTGGACCTCCTCATCCAGCCAGCTTTCGGAGATGTCGATCTTTGCCTCCCGGGCAAGCCGCTCAACGATCTCGGAAAGCTTCTTCTCCCGGGTACGGCGCAGGGCAAAGCCCTGAAGCTCCCGCTCCATCCAGCTCTCAAACTCCTCCATGCTGCCAAAGCCCAGGGTCTTGGTGACGAACTCCTCACCAAACTGGGGCACCTCCTCGCGGAGGATGCGCTGGCAGCTTGCCACCACCCTCACCCGGCGGCCCCGAAGTAGTTCGTCATGGGGGTAGTCCTCAGGGACGGTGTACTCAAACTCGCGGGTCTCGCCCGGCTTTATGCCCAGAAACTTCTCCGCAAAGCCGGTAAGCTCAGGCTCAACGCCCAGCTTGTAGTGGATCTCCTCGTAGTCAAAGGGCGGGGTCTCATCCTTCTTCGCCTGGTCGTCAATGAACTCGGACTTAAGGGAGCCGACGAAGATGTCGCCCATCTCCGCCCCCTCCCCCTCCTCCTTGACCACCAGGTTCTTGTGCTGCTCAAGGAGGGAGCGGCGAAACTCCTCCCTCAGCTCGTCGGTCACCCTTACCGGCTCCACCTCAAGCTCCCACTCCCGGTAGTCGGGGAGCTCTACCTGGGGGTAGACGGGCAGGGTCAGCTCAAACTCGTAAGCCTTGCCCTGCTCGGGGGGGGCCTGCTCGTCAAACCTAAGCCCCTGGCCGGGGCGGGGGTCCAGCCCGAAGCGCTGGATGGCCTGGGCGACGATCCTCTCCTGGAGCTCCTCACGAACCTCCGAAACGATGTACTCCCTGCCCAGGCGGCGCTCCAGAACAGGGGGAGGGGCCTTGCCTGGCCTGAAACCGGGCACCCTCACCCTATGGGCAAGCCTCCGGTAGACCCGGCGGTAGGCCTCATCCACCTGACCGGCACCCACCTCCCCCCTGATGCGGGCAAGGTTGTCCTCCACCGCTACCAGGTCAAGGGACTGCTGAGTCTTGTCTTCCATCTGGGGGGTGTGATGTTATCAGAGCAGGTTCCGCTTGGGGTCATATCCAAGCTAGGCGGAGCCGCTCAGCCGCTCGGCCAGCCGCTGGCGGAGCAGGTTCCAGGGGGGGAGGGGGAAGGCAAGGGCGGCAAGCTTGAGGTAGCCGGCCGCCTCGCTGGGACGCTTGCGGGCAAGGGCGTCAACCGCCAGGTACTCAAAGAAGAAGGCCCCCTCCCGGCGGCGGGTGCTGCGGGTGATGGCGGCACCCATGGCGCTGGGGTCAACGGTGCGATAGTCGGTACCGGTCAGCTCAACCAGACCGGCAAACAGCTCCTCCTCCCGGGGGTGGCCCCGCAGGTGGGCATAAAAGGCCAGGTAGTGGGCCAGCTGGCCAAACTCAAACCAGCTCCGGTAGAGGTGGCGAAGTTCTCCCGGACTCAGGGAGTCGGTCAGCTCCCCCAGGATCTCCGCTCCCCTCCCCGGGGTTACCACCGGCTCCAGTTCTGGGGCATAGACCTGGAGCTGCAGGATGCCCGAGAGGGCGTTCACCACCAGGCGGTTGAGGTCCTCCGGCTTCTCGCGCCGCCCGATGGTGAGGGCGACCGCAAGGGCCTCCTTGGCCTGGGCTCGGATTAGCTGCAACGCCTCCCTTCCCCGGCAGTGGAAGAGGGTGAGGGCGTGCCAGCCCAGGGTGAGGGTAAGGGCGCGGCCCGCCAGGGAGCGCTCACGGTCGGCCAGTTCCTGGGCAAACTCGTCGGCCAGTACCCTGACCGTCTCCCCCAGCGCCCGCTCGTCCAGGCGACGGAAGCTTTCCTGGGCCAGGGAGAGCAGCCCGCGCACCAGCTTTCCCTGCGCCGAGTCGGTAGGGGAGGGTTGGGAGTGGGGCCTGGCCAAAGTAGCTAAATCTTACCGGCAAAAATGGCAGTGGGGCGCCACCCGAGGGCGGCGCCCCGCCCCATCTTTCTCACCCGTCTGAACTCAGACCGTTGTTGGCCTAGCGCGCCTTGCGCCGCAGGAGCTTGTCAATGATCTCCTCGCGCTCCGCCCTTGAGCGGATGCCGCGGCTTTGGAGCTCCTCATCCAGCAGGTTGAGCAGGCGCTCAAAGCGCTCCTCCCCGTAGGGCTCACCGCCATAGGCGGGAGGGTAGCGGTAGCCGGGAGGAGGACCCCACGCCCGGGCGTAGGCCGGTTCGTGGTAGGTCTCGCGGGGAGCGAAGCCGTACTCCTCAATCAGCTCCTCCAGCACCACCCTCACCTGGGAGCGCAGGTCGTCCAGCGCCTGGGGAGAGATGACGTAGTTGAGGAGCTCCTTGGGGTCCATGTCCATCAGCTGGGCCACCTTGACCAGGAAGCCGATGGACTGGTTGGCCCGGCCGTTTTCCACCTGGCTGAGGTGGGCCGAGCTGATGGTCATGCCGCGCTCCTTGGCGATCTTGACCAACTGGCCGATGGTGAAGCCCTTCTCCTCTCTCAGCTGGCGCAGACGACGACCGATCTGGGTAAAGATCTCCTTCTCTTCTGGCGTGAGTTCGCGTAGTCTCCTCGTTGCTGCCATTGTTAGTGGTTACCTCCTTCTTTGTTGGCTGTTTCCAGCTCAGTTCCTAGATACCCTCTAGGACTATCAAATTATACCCTACGTTCAACAACATTGTTATCACCGCTCTACAAATTCTGTCTGCCCTGCCCGGAAACCACCACTTACCGGCTCCGCTCACAATTCCCCAAATCCCGGAGTCTGGTCCGGTTTAGACGGATTCCCAGGCCCTTCCTAACTTTTCAACTTTTCCTCTGCCAGCTTTATCAGACCCATGAGCTTTACATCAACAACTTCACCCGCTTTGAGCATCTTTGCCACCTCCTGCTCAGCCCTCGCCAGGGGTATCAAGCGAAGTTCAATCTGCTCTCCGCCCACACCCCGCTCTTCGCTCACCCGCCTGCAACCTTGTGCCAAAAAAACATAGGCATACTCGTTGGAGAGTCCGGAGCTTACTGCTCCTTCGGCGAGCAATTGGATGGTTCCAGCTTCGTAGCCGGTTTCCTCTAACAGCTCCCGGCGGGCACACGTGATGGCATCCTCGCCCTCCACGTCCATCAGTCCGGCGGGAAGCTCCCACACCAACCGCTCCTGGGGAGGACGAAACTGGCCCACCAGGACCACCTCCCCACCGGTGGTGATGGGCACCACCAGCACCACCTCCGGACTGGGGCGGTCGGCGCTCACCCAGCGTCGCACTGTGCCGTCGGGGGACTTGTACTCCCGCTCTACCAGAGTGAGCCAGGGGGTCCGGTAGAGGGAGCGGCGGGAAAGGACCCGAAAACCGCCGGCCGGGCCTGAGCTGGCTTTGTCCTGGCCGCCCATCTGCTGCCACCATTCTATGGGAGTGGTGGGGACGGGGAAGGGTAGGCAGGGGGAAAGGGGGTACTTATAATTGGCCCTCCAAGGTCTGGCCCCGTAGTTCAATGGATAGAACGACCGCCTCCTAAGCGGTAGATACAGGTTCGATTCCTGTCGGGGCCACCATCCCTTGGCTTAAAAAGCCCTCGTCCAAGGACTGTCTATCCCCACTGCTAGAATCGCACTCCCCCGTGGGGACAAATCCCTAGCAAGCGAATTTGGGGCCATGACCAAAGTAGCCATCGTTGGAGGAGCGGGAAGGGTCGGGATCAGCTTCGCCTTTGACCTGCTGGTCCGGGACCTGGTCCACCACATCGCCCTGGTGGACATCAACCAGGAGCTGGCCGAGGGGGAGGCGCTGGACCTCACCCACGCCACCTCCGCCTGCGGCAACTGCAAGATCACTGCGGGCGGGATGGAGGAGTGTGAGGGGGCCGACATCGTGGTGATCACTGCGGGCAGCCGCCGGCGGGCCGACGAGAGCCGGCTGGCCCTGATCAACCGCAACGTGGGCATCCTTGACTCCACCATTGAGAAGCTCCTGGAAATAAACCGGGACTGCCTGCTCTTCATCGTCTCCAACCCGGTGGACGTGCTCACCTACCGGGCGCTGGTAGAAAGCGGCTTTCCCCGCCACCGGGTGTTTGGGCTGGGGAATGTGCTTGACCAGTATCGCTTCCGCAGCCTGCTGGCGCGGGAGTTCGGCTGGAACCCCACCCGGGTCCAGGTGATGGTGGTGGGGGAGCACGGGGACAACATGGTCCCCCTCTACTCCCAGGCCCAGTATGACGGGGTGAGGTTTGAGCACATTGAGGGCCTGGACATGGGCCGGGTCCAGCAGGTGTTTGAGGAGACCAGAAAGTCGGGGGCGGAGGTGATCCGCAAGAAGGGAGGCGCCGGCTGGGCGGTGGGCTCGGCCATCTCCCGGGTGGTGGAGGCCATCGTGCGGGATACCCGTGCCGTGATGCCCATCTCCACCAACCCCGACGGCTACCTGGGGATCAGGGACATCTGCCTCTCCCTGCCCACCATCGTGGGCAAGAACGGAGTGGAGGGCTACTTCGGCGTGAAGATGAGCGAGAGCGAGCTTGCCGGCATTCAAAAGGCGGCCGAAGTGCTCAAGGCCACCTACGCCAAGATCGGACAGGAGGAGTAGCCCAGCGGCTATCCCGGCGTGAAGGGAAGAGACAGGCAGGCAGGCAGAGGGTCCCTCCGGGGCCGGGTGCACCCCCTGGCGGTGGTGACGGCGCTCTGGCTGATGGTAACCCCCGCCCTGGCCCAGCAGCCCAACCACGGGCCGGTGGCCCCCGAGGCCACCACCATCACCTTCTCCGACGGGAGCACCATTGAGTACTTTGAGTGGCCCTCACCGGACAAGCTCCTCATCTGGGCTGTAAACCCGGCCGGGGCCATCCTCTGGCAGGTTGACCTGAGAAGCGGTCTGAGGACCAAGGTGCTCACCTCCACCCGGGTGGAGGAGCTTCTGGGCAAGGGAACCGACTACTACTCGGTCAAGTTCAAACTCAGCCCCGACGGGAAGAAGCTTGCCCTGTGGCGAAGCCCGGAAGCCCCCCTGGCCGACCCCTTCTTCGGCATTCTGGACCTGACCGACCCTGAGCGACCAATGATGGAGTTTGCCAACTTCAGTCCCGCCTTTCAGGTGGGCTCCTTTGCCTGGGGACCCGATTCCACCTACATGTATGTGGCCGCCGCTCCCTATTCGGGGCCAGAGAACCAGTTTGCCATCGGCAGACTCAGCCTCACCACCAAAGCCTTTGTGGGGCTGGTCAACCGCGATCAGGTGGACCTGATTGACGAGCTCATCTTCCATCCCCCCTCCCAGTCGCTGATCTTTGTTTCCCAAGCCATTGGGCTGGACTATCCCCTGCCCCCCACCCGCATCCTGGGCAGGGTGGATCTGAAGAGTCTCTCCATTGAGGAGATCGGGCGCTATCCCGCCATTGAGGATCTTGCGGTGGATCCGGTGGATGACCGGCTCTTCTTTACCACCAGGCCGCGGGACACCGACGGCGATCAGAGGATCACCAGCTCCGACTACACCCTCGCCCTCTCCTATCGCTTCGGCGACGGAGCGCCCAATCCCTTCCACAACTTCACCGGCCTGGGGATGGGTCTGCGCAGGTCGCCAGACGGGAAGTACCTGGCCTGGATGAGGATCTATGACCCCCTCATCCGCCCACCCAAGATGACTGACCAGGCCGACCTGTGGGTTGAGCGGGTTTCCGACGGGCGGGAATACCGGGTGGTGGCCTTCGCTGAGGACTTTCGCTTTGCCCCCGACTCAAGCCGGCTGGCGGTGCTGGTGGAGAACCACCGCAAGCTACTGGTCTTCTCCCTGCCCAAGGACTAGTTGACCCGGGAGAAGAGGGAGCGCACCTGCTTGAGATGATGGAAGTTTGCCACCTGGGGAAGCTTTTTCCCCGCCACCACCCGACGGCCGCTGTCTGCGAAGCGCAGGTAGTCGGTGAGGTTGCGCACGATGCGGATGCCACGACCATAGCGGGTGGCCTCCATGGGGTCCTCAATCTCCCTCAGCTCCAGATAGCGCTGGTAGTCAAAGCCGTGGCCCTCGTCCTCCACCGTCACCTCCCAGTGGTCGGGGCGTAGGTACCCGGTCACCGTGGCCACCTTGCGGTCGTCTAGGCGATTGCCGTGGAGGACGGCGTTGGTGGCAAGCTCGTGGATGACCAGGCGCAGAGTGTTTATCTCGTCGGTGGGGTAGCCCGCCCAGCGACCCAGCTGCTCAACCTCAAGCCCAGCCTGGTCCACGTCGGAGAGGGATCGCAGGAAGAAGCAGAAGGAGTAGTCCTTGCGCAGCTCAATTGCCACCATCAGGCGGTCGTCGTTGAGGCTGATGGAGCGCTCGCTGCGCAGGCGGTCGGTCTCCCTCAGGAGCTCCCGCGCCACGATCTTCAGGTGCTGGCTGCCCAGGTCGCGGAAGATCTGGGCCAGGTGGCCCTCGCTGATTACCTCCCGCCCGTGGTGGTAGACAAACATCCCGTCGGTCATCAGCAGCAGGCGGTCTCCGGGAGCCAGCTGCTCACGCTGAACCACCACTTCGTCGGGGTAGGTGGACATCATTCCCACCGGGTGGTCGGTGGACTCAAAGGCCACCAGCCGATTGCCCTCGCTAAGCAGATAGACCGAGGGGTGGCCGTGGTTTACCGCCTCAAGCTCCAGTGTCTCCAGGTTGAGGCGGCCCACGAACATGGTCAGGAAGAGCCCCATATCGGCGAAGTTGGTGACGATGAAGCGGTTTAGCTTGACGACGATCTCGGCCGGGGGAGCCAGCTCACGGACCAGGTTCACGATCTCGTGGTGAACCGCCCCGATGATCATGGCGGAGGAGATGCCGTGGCCGGAGACGTCCCCGATGATGAGATAGAGAAAGTTGTCCTGTTCAAGGATCTGGGCGTAGTCCCCTCCGATGTCTCGGTGGGGCTCGTAGTGAACCACCACGTCCACCTTGGGGTGGCGGAAGTTGAGCGGCAACATCTGATGCTGGATCTGGGCGGAGAGCCTGAGGTCGCTTTCTATGGTCCGCTTCTGGTACTCCAGCTGGCGGTAGGTGCGGTTGAGCTCCTCGTAGGTGCGTGCCTTCTGGATGGAGATGGCCAGCTGGTTGGCCAGCACCTCCAGTGCGTTCAGTTCCATCTTGGAGATGAACTGGGGGCGGGTGGACTGGAGGTCCAGCACCCCGATGACCTCCTCCTTGGTGCCCAGGGGGATGGCCACCTCGCTTACGTGCCTGACCCCACCGGGGACGTCCTCCACGAAGCGGGGGTCCAGGCGCACGTCATGGGAGATGATGGTCTTGCCC
>JALSIF010000296.1 GCA_026981635.1 bacterium
GCTCTTCCGCCAGCGGATAGCGCTTACGGATGGAGCTGATGATGCCACCATGGGCAAAGATTCCTATGTCCTCGTCAATCCGGTAGCCCAGAATTCCCACCGGCTGCCCCACCCTAAGATCCTTGCTAGAGCCGATGAAGTCGTTAGGGACAGGATAGTCCGGAGGCAACATCACCTCAATCACGGCTATCTTGAAGGTGGAGTCCTCCCCGATCTTTTTGGCTGGATAGCTCTTGCCATCGGCCATGGTCACCTTGATGGGATACTCCATCTCCTCGTTGAGGTTATCTAGCAGGGAGCTTGAGGTGAGGAAGTAGTAGTGACCATTCTCCTTCTTGAACAGGAAGCAAGTACCGGTAAGACCGTAGAGAGGACGCTCGCTGCTACGAAAGGCCGCCCACATGTCGTACTTGCGGTCAGTGCGAGGGCGGTCAAAGCGGGTCTGGCAAACTCCCACCACCGAGTTGAGCCGGCTGGCGGCATAGCTGAAAGAGGAGAGCAGCGACCACTGCTGCTCCACCTCTTCGCCGCTTACCTTGCTTTTGGTCTCTGGAGTACCAGCGGCGGGGCTTTGCTCTAGTGCCCAACCCGCTCCCGTAGAAAACAGCAGGGCGAGCAAAGTAAGGGCGGCAAGGCCACTACGCATCATCTTCCTCCTAGCCATCGGGCTAACCATACGATAGCAGTTTGCCCACCCGCAGGCGGACAGAAGACGGCCATCGGGCCACAATTTAGACCCGCCGGGAACGGACAGGTTCCCGAGCGGACGGCTAGACTAGCTTTTCCGGACCACAGAAATCACTAGGCTGGAAAGGGGAAAGTTGCGTAGGATCCCACAAGAATCGCCCCCCACCTCACCTCCCTGGTGGATGCTGGAGGCCCGTCCCGATCCCTTCTCCCCCCCCAAACGGGCCGAGTCCCTGTTCATCAAGTTCATCAAGGCAAGCCCCGTCACCATGGCCATCATCCTGCTCAACCTGCTGGTCTACCTTGTCTTTGTCCAGGCCTCCTCCTCCCTCCGGGGCTTCTCCTATGAGAACCTCGCCCTGATCCCGGCGGCGGTGACCGGCCTTTCCCTCTTCCGCCCCCAGGTGGGCTCCTTCACCACCATCTTCACCCACATGTTTCTCCACGGCAACCTGCTCCACATCTTCATCAACATGTTCGTCCTCTTCCAATTTGGCCCCTTCGTTGAGATGCGACTGGGCAAGCTCAGATACCTCGCCTTCTACCTGCTGGGGGGAGTTTTGGCCGGCCTCATCCAGGTGGTGGTCACCCCAGCAAGCCCCGTCCCTGCGGTGGGCGCCTCAGGGGCCATCGCCGCCGTCATCGGCGCCTTCATCTACCTCTATCCCCACTCCCGCCTCTATCTCTTCTTCCTTATCCCCATGAGTTCTTTCACCCTGGCCATCATCTTCACCCTCTTTACCCTTGCCCTGATCGGCTCCCCCTTCTATTTGGGTGGGGTGGAACTCTCCCTGGGCCTTGCCAACGGCGCCCACCTGGGTGGATTCGCCTTTGGCTACATCGGCTTCTTCGCCCTGGGTCTTAGGATGAAGAAGCTTGCCGAACCCCTCACCCTGGAAGACGTCCTTCGGCGGCTCTAGTCCGCAGTGCCCGGTTCCTGCTCAAACTCAATCAGGTGCTGGGGCTGGTAGCGCTCCACCTCTATCTCTTTGACCCTGCCCTCCCCATCAATCCAGATGGCCCTTCCCCGGGTGGTAAGGACCAGGGGATAGGTGGAGTAGAACTGGGGAAGCTCGGGCCGGGTGGGGTCCCCCGCCACCACCTTCCCCTCATGGTCAAGGAGGAGAAAGTTCTGCCCGGGAATAAGCATGCTCGGCTTGGCCGGCGGCTCGGCCACCAGGAGCCTTCCCGACCCTCCCCTGGGCAGGTAGTAGCGGCGCTCAAGCAGGGTGAGCACCGATTTCTCCTTTTCCCCTAGCCAGGGGAGGAGCTCCCCCAGGGTGGTCTCCTTCCCTAGGCCTTCTAGCTCGATTAGCCTACGGAGCAGGGGAAGGGAGATCAGTTGGTGGCCCTCTGCCAAGGGGTTAAGGGGCTCCAGCCCCAAAGGCCCGTCTCCCAAGGAAGCTAGCCTTCCCAGCGAAGCATTAAGAATCTCCTCCCTTCCTCCTCCCCCAAGCTCCCTTGCCAAATCGCCAGCCCCGCTACCCATTAGCCTGAAGTCAGGCAGGGGCACCGCCGGCCCGAGGGAGAGCTTTAGCCCCTTGGGAAATC
The DNA here is from genome assembly GCA_026981635.1 of bacterium. GTDB lineage: Bacteria > 4484-113 > 4484-113 > JALSIF01 > JALSIF01 > JALSIF01. The sequence continues at coordinate 2,239 of JALSIF010000296.1, forward strand.
CCTCTACTCCCACCCGAAGGGAGAGCTCCTCAGCCGCCAGCCGCTCCCCGTCCCAGCCGATAAGCAGAAGCTGAGCTGAGGGAGCTAGGGGATCCTTGGGCTCAAGGAGCAGGGGGGTGGCCTTGGTGGGAAGCCTTTGGCGGGCCACCTCCACCCTCCCCCCATGAGCAGGTAGAAGCGCCACCAGAAGCTCAGGCGGCGTGGTCTCCCCCGACCTTTGTCTCACCGGAGTAAGCAGGGTGAGGAGAACAAGGTCACCCTCTTTTGTGCTGCTACCACCCCCCAGGGCCTCTGCCGGCAGCACAACCAACCGATAGATACGGTGGGAGAGGGAGGGATGGCCAGTTAGGGGATGGGAAAGAAGGGAGGAGGGAAACTCAAACTCAAAGCGTCCGGCGCCGTTGGGGTCAGCGGAGGAGAGGTGGTGGAAGGTGACCAGCTCACCCCCGTCAAAGGTCTGGTGTAGCAGGACGAGCCAGCTTCCCGCCCTCACCAGGGGCATTACCCGCGCCACCGCCTCGGAGCGGGAGGAGGAGAGGACCAGGCCCCTGTCTAGCTTCAGCTCGCTTCCCGGCAGGGGTTCAACCCAGATGCGACCGAAGCCGGTTAGATCCAGCTCGGAGATGCTGGTTCGGGGCAGGGGATACCAGATCAGCCCCTTCACCTGCCCCTCCAACCCCAGGTAGGTGGGATGAAGCAGGTCAGCCTCCGGCTCAAGCCCTGGAATAGAGAGGGAGAGGTATCCAGACCAGACCCTCCCCCCCTTGATCTGGGCCAAGGGCACCACTGGCGGTCTCTCCCACTCCCCAAGCCTGCCAAGCTCCTCAAGGTAAAAGCTCAGCTCTTCCCGGCCGAGATATGGTTCAAGGCGGACCGGGTGGTCAACCCCCTGGGGAAGGTAGAGACCGCCGCGGAGGTAAAAGAGGCGGGAAGGGGGGCCTCCCCCAAGATAGTCATCCGCCCTCATCCACCAGAGGGAGGGAGAAAGGTCGGAGGAGAAGCCCTGTATGACGAGGGCTCTGCCCTGGATGCGGGCAAGGCGGTAGCGGACCAGCCCCTCACCCCTCGCCAGGGGAAGCCTAACCTCAACCGGCTCGCCCCCCCTGACCAGGAGAAGCTTTCCCTCCTCGCCTGCAAAGAGCACCACCGCCGGCTCGGTGGCAAGCTCCAGAGGCGGAAAACCCCGCACCAGCTCCTCCCTGGCCTGCTCGGAGGATGCCTCCACCAGCCAGAGCCCTTCCCCTAGGGCGGTCTCATCTGAAACCGACCTGGGAGCGGATGAAGCAGGTGATGATCCTGTCTGCCTGGGACAGGCAAAGAGGGAACTGCTGACCAGAAGGAGCAGGGGCAGGACCAGGCAGGCCTGAGGGAGGGAGCGAAAGAGGAAACGACCTCTTCCCCGCCGTCTGGTCTTCACCCTGGCCAGAGGCGCCATTTTATGCCACCTGCCAGGGCGATGTCGGGTGATGGCCTAGACTTGTGCCATGGGGATAGCAAGGAGTTTGCCCCTGGTCCTCACCCTGGCCCTCACCCACCTCACCCTCCTGCCCTGGCTGGCCCTGGCCGTCACCACCCCTTCCCATTTCACCATCCGGGTGGAGAACCGCCGGGAGGGAAGGGTTGAGGTCATCACCGAGGGGAAGACCTTGGAGGTGGGCAGAGTGATCATCCCCCTTACCGAAGTAAACCCCAACGGCTTTACCGCCTCCCGCTGGGGGAGGCCCGGGGCGGTGGTGGCCACCGCGGTAAACGCTATCCACATCCTGGTAAGGACCGACCCTGAGAGCGGAAAGGGGGTGGTCTTCTCCCTCCTTTCCCAAAACTACCTGTCTGTTTCCGAGCAGACCTACCAAAGCTACCTCAACAAGTCGGCCTCCATCATCACCACCATTGAAGGGGGAAAAAGCATTTTCGGCGGCGCTTATGCACCCCTGGTGGGGAGCAGGGTGAAGCTCTCCCGCGCTGGCAAGGTAGGGGAGCTTCCCTCCGACTACCGGCCTCAGCCCGGTGATGTGATCCTGATTGAGGTGGAGCGCCCCGCTCCCCTCATCGCCTCGCTGGAGTTTGAGAACCGCTTCGGTGGGCTAATCACCCTCTGCCCCCCTCACCGCCTAACCAGATGGTTTGAGCAGGGCCAGCGAGGGGTGAGCCCGCCAGAAGAGGCCCTCGCTCTCATCCGCAGGCTGATAAGTCTCCTCCCCCCGGGAAGCGAGTGGCTTGCCGAGCGAAGATGCTTTCTGGTGGGCGAGGTGCTTCGGCCGGTGGTAGGGGTAGGCCGCTTCCTGGGCACCCAGTATGCCGGGGTGGGTCGCATCAGGGCCAACCACCCCGGGGTGATTGACATCTCCACCAGCCCCTACGGCAAGATTGGCGGCTTTCAGATCATCCCCGCCGACCACGCCATGAGCCCCGAGATGTGGACCGCCCGGGAGCTTACCCAGTGGATGGTGGTGGGCCCGCCCCACCCGCTGGCGGGCGACCTCAAGGGGAAACCGCCCCTCTTCTTCGGCTTCCTCTACCCGAGCTACCCGGCGGTGGAGGAGAGCCCGGACGCCCTGGCCTACTTCCTCAGCCGCTTCCGGGTGGAGGCAAAGATAGACGGAAGCTGGAGGAGACTGCCCGAGGTGGTGGGGCGGGACGACCGGGCCCTTAGGGGAGTTGAGGCAATTCGCATTCTCTTTCCCCTTGAGGTAAGTGGCTGGGCTAAACTAGACCGGGGGGAGAACCAATCATGAAGAGGGCGGTCTATCCCGGCACCTTTGACCCGGTCACCAACGGCCACCTGGAGATCATTGAGCGGGCCGCACGCATCTTTGATGAACTTATTGTGGCGGTAACCGACTCCTCTGGAAAAAGCCCCTTCTTCACCCTGGATGAACGCTATCGCTTTCTGGTTGAATGCACCGAAAAGATGGGGCGAGTCAAGGTGATGAAGTTTTCTGGCCTGCTGGTCTCCTTCTGCCAGTCGGTGGGCGCCTCGGTGATCGTTAGGGGACTTAGGGAGCCCAACGACTTTCTGCGCGAATACCAGATGGCCCTGATGAACCGGCTCCAGTCAGACGGAGAGATTGAGACGGTGTTTCTTGCCGCCTCCACCAGCTACCACTTCGTAAGCTCAAGCCTCATCCGGGAGGTGGCCCAGCTTGGGGGAAGGATTGATAAACTGGTTCCGGAGGTGGTGAGCAAGGCTTTCCAGGAGAGGCTTCGGGGTTGAACCAGATTGAGCCAGAAAAGCTTCTCGGCAAAACCATGGAGGCCATTGACCGCCTGCAGAAGGCGGCCGACCGCACCCCCACCATTGACGTCTGGCGGGGGATGGTGGCCATCAAGCACCAGATCTTCCATCAGCTGATCTCCGAGATCCGCGAGACACTTCCCCAAGAGCTGGAGAAGGCACTGGAGATCATTGAGCGCCGCAACACCATCATTGAGAATGCCAAGCGTGAGCACGAGGCAATCATTGAGGCGGCCAAGAAGCGTCAGCAAGAGCTGGTCAGCCAACAGGCGGTGCTCAAGAAGGCCGAGCTTGAGGCAAGGCGCATCATTGAACAGGCCAGGGAAGAGGCTGAACAGCTCAGGCTGGAAGCCCTGCGCTACAGTCTGCAAAACCTTGAGTCGTTGGAGGACCGCCTCTCCCAAACCCTCTCAACCATAAGAAACGGCATCAGGCTAATCCAGCAGGAGCTGGGCCTGGAACCGGCTGAGGAGGCTGTCCCAGCCAAGCCGTCCCCAGAGGAGAAGGAAAAGGGAGAGGATAACCACTCCCCGGCCAGCGAACCAACCTCCGAAAGCGAAGGTCTAACCCCAAGTCAGGAGGAAAGGATACCAGGGGGAGTTGAGCAATCAGGCAAAGGGGTAGAATGAGATGCTTTCGGGGGGCTAGGCTCCCTGAGAGGCAGGAAGTTCTCGCTTCCCCTGGAAAGACAACTGCGGAGAGCGAACCTATGAGCCAGAGGAAGAGCGACATGGTACGCAACTTGGTTCTCACCCTCAGTTTTGTCCTGGTGGCGGGCCTGACCTTTGCCGCCTGTGGTGGCGGGGGAGGAGGCAGTATTCCCCAGCAGGTAGGCGGTACAGGCCCGGGAGGCAACCAGGAGAACGAGATCATCCCCGGTGGCCCCACTGAGAACCCGCTGGCCGGGGGGATCAACCAGACCCCGCCCCGAGGCGAGGAGCTTCCTCCCACCCCCGATCAGCCGGCCGAGCCGGTGCTGGACGAGTTCCCCGACTCCATCCTGCGTCTGCCCAAGGACAACCGTGGTGAGGGCCAGATCACCATTCGCAACTTTGACCAGCAGGAGAAGATCCTGCTGGTGACCATCAACCAGAACCCCCGCTTCCGCAACTACCGGGCGGGAACCCTGCCCGAAGCCCCCGTCTCCCTCCCCATGGTGGACTACTACCTCACCGCTTCGGTGGAGCTGCCCAGAAACACCGCCGGCCTTGACCAGATGGACGAGGCAGGAGGCAATCTTCTGATTGAAGGAGCCCAGCCGGTAAGCGGCCTTGACCAACCCTACTACGGACTGGTCGTTGACGACCTCAGCAAGGTTGAACCAGACATCCTGGTGGAGCGGGAGCGGCGCGCCCTCATTGAGCAGGGGCGCTACCGTGACATCCGCCAGGTGCTCAAGTCCACCAGCTCCCTAGACCTGGGGGCGGTGCGCTCCTTCTCCCGCATCTGCCGCTCAACCTTTGACGACCTGCCCACCGACCAGTCGGGCAACATAATCCCCACCATCCCCAACATCTACTTCTGGCAGCAGGGTCGGCTGGTAGCCCAGGGGCAGCACGTCTACATCTTCCTTTCCACCGAGATCAACAACGGCTTCCCCGACGGCGTGCGCTTCACCCAGGCCAGGCTAAACCGCCTAGCCCAGACCTTTGATGAAAAGATTCTCCCCAACACCTTTGACGGTCTGATTCCCCCCGAGCTCCACGACGAGTTCCGCTTCGTGGAGGACAACATCTATTTCGCCCCGCCGGTCCCCCTTGGCCAGCTCCAGTTTGACGAGCAGGGAAACATCACCAACTTCAACCCAGAGCAGCTCCAAATCCAGGACAAGAACATTGAAAACGACCACAAGTTCATCATCTTCATCTACAACCAGAAGCCCAACACCCCAGGAGCCCAGGGTAGCCTTGCCTTCTTCGTCCCCGGTGTCCCAGCGGTAACCGCTGCCGACTGCGGGATTCCCATTGAGGGACAGCAACCCCAGGATGTGGACATCAACAACTTCAGTGGCATCACCATGTACATGGGAAACACTCTCGGGGTCTTTCCCGCCAACAGTGACGACTGGCGGAATGCCGAGGCGGTCCTCGCTCACGAGTTCCAGCACGTGCTCAACAACTTCTACCGCATGACCAACACCCGCTGGATGAATGAGGGGATGAGCAACCTCAACACCTACATCAACGGCTACACCATCTCCAGCGGAGCCTCAAACGTCCTGCTAAGCCAGATCAACGGCTTTCTTGCCCAACCCAACTTCGTTCCCAGCCACGGGGACGAAGCCCAGGGACCGGAGGTGGCCGCCTATGGGGCCCGCTTCCTCCTGATGCTCTACATCATGGAGCACTACCCACCGGGCACCATCCCTAAGCTCTACCGCAACGCCTGGTTTGACCCCACCCTGGCGGCCGACCCGATTAGGAACATTGAGGTGGCTACCGGGGAGAAGTTTGAGTCCATCTTCCAGAAGTTCGCCCTTGCGGTGGTCATTGACTCGCTTCCCATCAAGGAAGGTGGGCTCATTGCAGGCTTTACCGACTTCAAGGGCAACCCCTGGCTCAAGTTCCAGCTCATTGACCTTAAGGGCAACTTCGGCACCAGTCCCACCGGCCTTAATGGGGCAAACATAGAAGTTCTTCCGGACAATCCCGATCTCTATCCCATCGTTGGTCTGCGCCGATCACTCAAGCCCTGGACCATGGACTATGTGATGCTCACCAACGGCACCGGAGGAAACCTGAATATCACCATTACCAGCGTTGACCCCAACTACCAGACCTTCATCCTGCCCTTGCGCGAGGTAACCAACCCCCAGACCGGTGAGGTCTCCCTGGAACTGGATGACGACGTACAGATCCCCTGATGGGCTAGGCCTCCCCCCGGCAGATGGGCTTGTGACACCAGACATAAGTAGGAAGTGCAACCACTCCCCTATAATCTCGGTCAAATGCTAGCAGATGGCCGGAGCGATGACCCACCTCAACTCCAGTGCGCGGCGGATTCTTTTGGTGGACGATGAGGAGCTGATCCTCAAGATCCTCAGCCGCAAGCTGGAGGCAACCGGCACCTACCAGGTATTTACCGCCTCCAACGGGGAGGAGGCGCTGGGCTTTCTTAAGACCCGCGACGTTGACCTGGTCATCACCGACATCCGCATGCCGCGCATGGACGGCATCACCCTGCTCAAGGAGATCCGCAACCGTTGGCCCAGCATGCCGGTGATCATCATCACCGGCTACGGCACCCTGGACGACGCCATTGAGGCCCTTCGCCTGGGAGCGGTCAACTTCGTCAAGAAGCCCTTTGACCTGACTGAACTGTTTATCACCCTGGAGCGGATCTTTAGTGAGCGGGAGACCCGTGGGGAGAGTGTTGAAGCCCTGCGCACCATCACCCGCCTGTCCATCTCCCACCAGATCGGACCCGACTTTGACCTCATCCGCAAGGTGATCTCATTCGTCCTGGGGGAGCTCAGGCGCTACTGGCAGCTCTCCAGCGAGGCCCTGCTTGATACCTCGGTGTGTCTCTATGAGGCGATGCTCAACGCCCTGGAGCACGGCACCCTTGAGGTGCCCATTGAGGAAAAGGAGGCGCTTCAGAACGATCCCCGCTCCAACTACGAGGAATATCTCAGACGCCGCAGCAAGGAGGAGCCCTGGTGCCACCGCCACATCACCCTAGACCTGGAGGCGGACCCGCTGGAAGCGCGGTTTACCATCACCGATGAGGGACCCGGTTTTAACATCCGTTCCCTCCCCGACCCCACCCGGCCAGAGAATCTGCTCCGCACCCGGGGGAGGGGACTGCTGCTCATCTTCAACATCGCCGACGAGGTGAAAATCAGCCCCAAGGGCAACTCCATCACCATCATCAAACGGCGAAGCTCCCTGCGCCAGAGCGAACTGGTGGAAGTGGACCATGCCTTCCCCTCCTGAGGCCCCCTCCCAGCGGCTGGGGCTGGGCGAGGCGCTGGTTCTGCTTATTACCTCTCCCCGCCTGCTCTTCCGCAAGCTGGGCCACATACCAGAGAGCTGGCCCCTCGCTCTGTTTTTGGTGGGGGGACCGCTTATCCTGATCGCCGTCCTGGGTCACCCCTACTACCAGCGGATGCTTGCCCAGATGGACCAGCTCTACCTGAGCAGCCATCCCACCCAGCTAAGAATGCTTCCTGTCACGGTGGCCAACTCAGTCTTTGCCACC
>JALSIF010000297.1 GCA_026981635.1 bacterium
AGCTCGGGGCTGGAAACCGAAGACAGTTCGCCTACCAGCTCAAACTTCATCTCCCACACCCCTGGTTAGTCCCCGTTTAGGCCCGCCCCGGGGCCCGGGGAGAAATTGCGAGCGCCCATCTTAGCAACCAACCCCGGTTGGGGATATAATGGAGTAGAGACCTGCGGGGGAGCGTATGGAAAGGCACCAGCAGATTGGCCTTGCCATCTCCACTTTGGTGGCCCTGCTCTTTGGCATCGGGGGCTTCTTCCTCGGCCGCAAGCTCACCCCCGACTGGGACCTCTTGCCCTGGATCCTCTTCTTTAGCGGCATCGCCCTGGTGGCCATGATCAGCCGGGGGATGTGGCGCTCCATCAAGGCGCTGGGCTTTCGCCTCTCCGAGGGGGTCGACCCCAACGCCGCCGCCATTGATCGCTTTGAGGTGGAGCTTAAGGAAAACATCAAGCCCGGAGCCCAGCGGGCCACTGAGCTAAGGGAAAACCCCTTTGAGTTCAAGGTGATCCTCAAGGACAAGTGGGGGCTTAGGCCCCCCGAGCTCATGATGGAGACCGGCGACCGCGACCTTGCCGAGCGGGCCCACATCACGGTGAAAAACGACCTTGACGAGATGCTCATGATGGACTTCTTTGAGCGCTGGATCTACAACAAGAGCTTTGACTACCTGGACATGACCCCCGAACAGCGCCAGGAGTATCTGCGCACCCTGGGCCGGCGCTAGCCGAAAAGGTCCCCTCATTACCTTCACCCTTGCCCCCAGAAAACCCCTACTCTCCTTTTCCTCACTCCCCCTCCCTGCTTGCGGGGAGGGGGCTGGGGGGTGGGGTCTGCCTGCGGGAAAGAAACCCCTCCCGGCGCTTCGCGCCACCCTCCCCGTTTACGGGGATGGACCAGGGGTGGGGTCTCTCCCCTTCCCCGCTTGCGGGGAGGGGGCTGGGGGGTGGGGTCTGCCCCTGCAGAAAAAAGTCCCCAGAATTTTTCCCCATCAACGCAACCTGGAGGGGGTCTCAGGCGGATATATATATGAGGGGATAGTGAGAGCCCCTAGAAAGGGTAGAGAAGGAGGTGAGGCATGAAGAGCCTTAAGGTAAAAGTGCTGTTGGTACTTCTCCTAGCCTTCTCTCTACTTACGGCTGATCAACAACAGCCAGTCTCTTCTGCGACCTGCAAACAGGTTGTGGAAATCTGGAGATCTGTACCCTACGCCTGTACAGCACCTGTACCGGAGAATATTGGTACAACTGGTTTCAGGACCGAGATGTAGAAGATCCATGCGGATGTTACCTAGGAACCACCAACTATCCCGTTGAATTCAAGTGGTATACAACATGTTACGAAGATTGTGGAGTGCCAAGTCAATCTGGAATTGTAAAGACTACAATGGATGTAGAAAATTTGTCTATCTGTTTAACCCACATAGTATGCAATTATGGAGAATGCCCTGATTAGCGCAAAAGAACTTTCTCTTATTGGGCAGAATCCAAAATAAGGAGGGACTTAAATGGCAAAAGTGGAAGCAAGAAAAAGTGGGATCAGCTTGAAAAGGAGAGGGGCAATCTTGGCTACTTCCATAATTTTATTAGTATCGGTTCTTTTTAGCTCTTGTAATTTAAGCTCAGATGGTTCAGCAAAGTCTTCCTCCCAGAGGAATCAGGCAGGAAATGACGCCGTAGCCAAGCAAAACTACGAACTTGGCCTGAAGCTCTCCCGGCAGAACAAGACCATCTACCTCCCCCCCGGACACCCGCTGCTTGATCGGGAAAAGAACATCAACCAGCAGCTCTCCCTGGCCCGCTCCTGGAAGCCAACCCAGGCCGTCCCCTTCTCTCCCGAGCTTCCCGCCTCCTTTGCCGAGCTTTCCGAACAGGAAAAGGAGATCGTGCTAAACCTTGACCCCACCGTAGGCCGGGTGGGGACACTGCTGACCCACCACTTCACTAAGCTTGCCGCAAAGTGCAAGGAGCCAAGTTTTGCCAACCTGGCAGGCAGCCTGCGAGGAGTCTCCACCATGGTGGAAGAGATCAACGACCCCGAGGCCTTCCTCACCAACCCCCTCACCGGCAAGCCCTACCAGCTCACAAGTCCGGAAAAGATCCCTGGCAACATCTACATCAAGCTGCTTGCCCGCGAGGAGCTTGAGGAGTTCCTTCAGGAAAATCCCAAGTTGCACATCAAGACTGATCCGACGCCCCCCCGGTCCTGGCTCTTCGTCCGCATCTGGGGCCCCGAGCGGGTCATCTATGAGATGATCCTTAGCGAGGCCACCGCCGGCCCCTGTGCCACCTACCCAACTCCGGCTGGGGAATAAGAGCCCCTTTACCTGGGTTGACGAGGGTCCCTCCCCCGCCCGAATACTCCCACTCCTCCCGGCGCTCTGCGCCACCCTCCCCTCACGAGGGGAGGGAAAAAGAATCTCCCCCTCCCCGCCTGCGGGGAGGGGGCTGGGGGGAGGGGTTTGCCTGCGAGGAGGGGCTAGGGGTGGGGTTTGCCCCGGGGTAGGGCCCTCCTTAGTACAATCGGGGCATGGACTTTGCCAAGCTCGCCAACCCCCAGATACTGCGCATCAAGCCCTACGTGCCGGGCCGGCTGATAGAAGAGGACATCCTCAAGCTTGCCTCCAACGAGAACCTGCTCGGCCCCCCCGAGTCGGTGGTCAGGGCCCTCTGCGAGCACGCCACCATGGTCAACTACTACCCCGACAGCGACTGCCAGGAGGTGCGCCAGGCCCTGGCCGACCACTGGGGCATCACCCCCGAGGAGATCATCATGGGAAACGGGGCGGTGGAGCACATCTACAACGTCTGCACCGCCTTCATAAGCCCGGGCGAGAAGGTGATGTTCCCCTGGCCAAGCTTTGCCATCTTCCACATCGCCGCCACCATCCAGGACGCCCACCTTGAGATGGTCCCTCTCACCCCCGACTTCCAGTTTGACTTTGACCTCCTCATCCAGCGCTACCGGGAGTTTTCGCCCAAGCTCATCTTCCTAAACAACCCCAACAACCCGACCGGCTCCTGGTTCAGCGAGCAGGAGCTGGTCCGCCTCCTTGAGGCGGTGGACCCCGAGCATACCCTGATCTTTCTGGACGAGGCCTACGTCCAGTTCGTGGACGCAGCCGACTTTCCCGACTCCCTCAAACTCAGGCGGGAGTTTCCCAACCTGGTCATCCTTCGCACCTTCGCCAAGATCTACGGCCTTGCTGGCCTTCGCATCGGCGCCCTCATCGGCCCCCCCCAGTTCATTGACCTCATAAACCGGGTACGCGACCCCTTCAACGTAAACCGCCTCGCCCAGGTGGCCCTGCTTGCCGCCCTGAAGGACGAGGCCTACTACCAGAAGAGCCGCGAGCTGGTCATCCGCGACCGCAACTACCTGATGCAGAAGTTTGATGAGCGGGGCATCCGCTACGTCCCCACCCAGACCAACTTCCTCTTCTTTGACTCCGGGGTGGACGGCGAGGAGCTGTTTAGGCGCATGATGGAGGAGGAGAAAATCACCATGCGCCCCATGACCGGCTACGGACTGCCCAGCTGGTTCAGGGCCTCGGTCCCCTCCGACCTTGCCCAGTGCGACCGCTTCCTGGAGGCCCTGGAACGCCAGCGCACCCGGCTCATTGAAGAGGGACTTGCGGTAGGCTAGCCCAAGGTGGGAGTACTGGGACCAGGGGGACGTCTGCTCTACCGGATAAGCCGCCGCTTCGTCTACCGCTGGGCAAACGACTGGTTTGAGCTTAGCTACTCGGGGATAGAAAACATCCCCCCAAGCGGCCCCCTTATCGTGGCCTCCAACCACCTAAGCCACCTGGACCCCCCCATCGTGGGCCTCATGATCCCCCGCTACGTCTTCTTCATGGCCAAGACCGACCTTTTCCGCACTCCCCTGCTTAGTCTGTGGATGAAGATGATCAAGACCATCCCGGTGAGGCGCGGCGGGGGCGGCCGCCAGGCCCTGGAGATCGCCCTGCGCTACCTTGCCCAGGGGGAGGCGGTGTGCATCTTTCCCGAGGGGACCCGCAGCCCCGACGGCCGCCTGCGCCGGGGGCGAAGCGGTGTGGTGGTGCTTGCCCTCAGAAGCGGTGCCCCCATCCTGCCGGTGGCGGTAACCGGCACCGAAAAGGCCTTGCGCAAGGGCTCGCGCAAGATAAACCGCGGGGTCTCCATCGCGGTGCGCTACGGCAAACCCTTCACGGTAAGCCTGGACGGCAAGATAGACTGGAACGACCCCCCCCTGGAGGAGATCCGCGACCGGGCCCAGCTGGTGATGGCGCGCATCGGCGCCCTCCTCCCCCCCTCCTACCAGCCCCACCACCCGGAGGAGGTCTACGGGAGGTACCTGGATGAGGTAAAAATCTAGGCAGTACATCTATCATTCAATTTTTATATTATAAGATTATCTTAACTATAAATCACAATTATATTTACAATAATCATAATTAGGTAAAGAAATGAAACAACTAAGAACAGTAACAAGATATATACATCTCTCAAGTTACCCCTTGTAATCTTTACAAATAACAACTCTGTGATCACTGCAGATATTAAACCTGCAAGCGAAATGAAAATAAGATAGGAAGTTAATTTATCATATAAGAATAATGTTTTCTCTGTTTTTACTATCCATTCATAAAATATCCCATACAGCATCAGTGGAGTGACAATCAAAGCCGCTTTTACTAGATGCTTGTTTAAGTGCTTATCTAGGTTCATTACCTCTCCTCCTTGCCCTGAGGATAAGTTACTATTACCACATCTGCTTCCCCTTGTCAAGGAGTTGCGAGGAAATTCTCGCGACTGTATTACCCATTTCAGCCGAGCTTGCCCTCGTCCCTCTCAGTTTGATGTTCATACCACCTCTGTTCTTCTTCTGTCTTGCCTGCAAATGTTTTACCACCCTCACTGCCTGCGAGGTCTCACCCCTCCCGGCTCCCTGACGGCAACCACCTCCCCTCACGAGGGGAGGGAAAAGAAGATTCCCCTCCCTGTTTGCGGGGAGGGGCCAGGGGAGGGACCCCTCCCCCTCCCTGCTTGCGGGGAGGGGGCTGGGGGGTGGGGTCTTGAACACCAGGGAGGGGAATCCGGCTTATCCCCCAGAAAACCCCACCCGGCGCTCCGCGCCACCCTCCCCTCACGAGGGGAGGGAAAGAAAAATTCCCCTCCCCGCCTGCGGGGAGGTGCTAGGGGAGGGGTCTGCCTGCCGGGAGGGGGTCGGGGGGAGGGGTCTGCCCTGCGGAGAGGGGGCATGCTTAACCTAGAACAGAAGCTGGGACTTTGACTGCTAGTACCGGTAGACCGGACTAAGCGGCTCCAGCCAGTTCACCACATAGTCCATGCAGGCTGGGACCCTGCTTCCTTCCGGCATATCTCTCCACCTGATCTCCAACCGGTTGCTGTGGAAGGTAAGCTGGACCACATTCTCGGGTCCCTCCCCAATGGTGAGGGGCTCTCTGCCCCAGGGGTCGGAAAGCTCCCCCTCATAGACCTCAAACCCGTTGCGGATCAGAAAGTCCCTCACTTCGGGCCAGGAGACTGGCCAGCGCGGCCCCTCAGTCATGAAATAAAGGTTGTAGGCAAACCGGATCTGGTGAGCCATGGAATAGAAACGGCCAAAAGCCTCCCACTCCCGCTCATCCATCCCGGATTCGGTGCGATACTCCCAAGGGTAACAAACAAAGACATCAGGCCTGTGGACTTTCCTGGCTCCCTGCTGAGAAACCCAGTCTTGATAGCGCCTGCTTAGGGTGGTAGCTCCTCCTTGGAATGAAAACTCGCTTCCATCGTAGTTGATCACCCTGGCAAAGAGCCATGCCTCATCGGGAGACTTGAGCTCATATCGTTCCTCAGGAAGGGGGAGGTCGTAGAGCAACCACCCTTCCCCTTTGAGTTGCTGCCAGTTCTGGGGAAGCCGATCGTAGAAGAGCCCATAAAGCTGCAGGAGGCTCTGCTTCTCTCCTGCCACCATCCTAGTGACCAGAAAGCCCACCGGTTGAAGCACATCACCGCTCCGGGCAGAGCCCTCTTCCGACCAGCCCACTCCCCCAATCAGGCCAAATGCAACTACCCCAAGAAGCCAAAACCAGACCCACTTGCCCATCTTTCTCACCTCCTGTCAGTCTCTATCCACCAATCATTGATCTTACGTTTGCGAAATCTCACAATGGAAATATCTAAGAAGTCTGCAGTCAATACAATAATCTGTCCTTTCCGGAAAACTACCGAAGCACCAAGGAACTCCATTGCCGGGTACAGAATCAGAACAGTCGGCACTTCCTGCACTAACTACGATCCCATAATACCTATCGCAATGCCTGTACTCCTGCTCATCTGGCCGGCAGGGGTCGGTTGTCTTCCTGGTTTTTGCCTCCCAGCCTCGACAGAAAGCACACTCATACCAACTACCCCCGCAGATAAATCTAAATCTCGGACGGTTTGGCTGCTGTTCAAACCACTCCTCCCACTTGACGCAGCACCTGATCTGCTGGGCAGTCGCTGTGTAATTAGGCTCAGGTCTTAGGGATATGAGCCAAACCACTAGCACCCAAAAGAGAACTCCCCCCATCCAGCCGCTTACGCTGTAGACCACCTTCAACAGTGATCTCACTCTGGCTCACCTCCTAGCTCCGCTATATTTATACCCGCTCAGATCTCTTTTGTCAACCCCTCAGCCTACTTTCAACACCCCACCATAATCCACACCCCTCCCGGCTCCCTGACGGCAGCCACCCTCCTCTCACGAGGGGAGGGAAAAGAAGATTCCCATCCCCGTGTACGGGGAGGGGCCAGGGGTGGGGTCCCTCCCCCTCCCTGCCTGCCGGGAGGGGGTCGGGGGGAGGGGTTGCACTACGGGAAGGGCCCAGGGTGGGGCCAGTCGCTAGAATGGGCCTGTGGTTCGGGTGGGGATAGTGGGCGTGTCGGGCCGCATGGGCCGCGTCACCCTCAGGGCCGTCCTGGAGGACCCGGAGCTTGAGTTTGCCGCCGCCTACAGCCCCGGCGCGGCGGGCGTGAGGCTTAGCGAGATCGCCGACTTTCCCGTCCCCCCCGACCTCAGGGTGGCAGA
>JALSIF010000298.1 GCA_026981635.1 bacterium
AGGGCCTGGGCCAGCTCATTGACGCCCGCCCCGACGTGGTGCTTGACTTCACCACCCCCCAGGCGGTGGAGGAGAACGCCCCCGCCGTGGCCGAGGCCGCCATCCACCTGGTCATCGGCACCTCCGGCCTCACCCCCGCCCTCAAGGCCACCCTCAGGCGGATCGCCGAGGCGCGGGGCAGGGCCGTCCTGGCGGTGCCCAACTTCTGCCTGGGTGTCGTGCTGATGATGAAGTTTGCCCAGCTTGCCGCCCCCTTCTACTCCTACTGCGAGGTGGTGGAGCGCCACCACGAGAAGAAGCTGGACGCCCCCTCGGGGACAGCGGTTGCCACCGCCGAGCGCATCGCAAAGGCAAACCCCAGCCTATCCCGCCCCCTGCCCGAGCGGGAGACAGTGGCGGGCAGCCGCGGCGCCGCCCTTGGCGGGGTAGGCATCCACGCCCTGCGCCTGCCCGGGGTGATGGCCGAGCAGGAGGTGGTCTTTGGCGCCCCGGGGGAGACCCTCTCCCTCGTCCAGCGCACCACCGACCGTCAGGCCTTCGTGCCCGGCATCGTTATGGCCCTGAAGCGGGTAGGTGACCTTGCCCCCGGCTACCACGAGGGGCTTGAGGCGGTGATGGAGGAGCTTAGATGAGGATTGCGGTGGTGGGAGCAACCGGCCTGGTGGGCCAGCGCCTGATCCGCTACCTCCTCAGGGAGCCTGCCTTTGCCGGGGCCGAGATCCTGCCCTTTGCCAGCGAGCGCTCCGCCGGAGGGGAGCTCACCGTTGAGGGCCAGCCCTTTACCGTTCTCTCCACCGCCGAGCTTTCCGCCCACGCCCCCTACGAGGTCGCCTTCACCGCGGTGGGCGACCAGCTCTCCCGCACCCTGGTCCCCGAGCTTCGGGAGATGAGCCGGGTGGTGATAGACAAGAGCCGCACCTTCCGCCTGGACCCCGAGGTTCCCCTGGTGGTGGCGGGGGTAAACGACCACGCCCTAAGGGAACACCGCGGCCTGGTGGCCAACCCCAACTGCTCAACCATAGAGCTTTGCCACCTGCTTGGCCCCCTGCGGGAGCTTTCCCCCACCCGGGTTCTGGTGGCCACCTACCAGTCCGTCTCCGGTGCCGGCCAGCAGGCCCTGGTCCGCTTCCACCGAGAGCTTGACCAGATCGCCCACGCCCGCGACCTGGACGAGAAGGTGCTAAGCCCCGAAATGCTTGCCGCAAACCTCATCCCCCAGATCGGCCACCTGGAGGAAGAGGGGTATGCCAGCGAGGAGGAGAAGCTCTCTGAGGAGAGCAAAAAGATCCTTTCCCTTCCCCACCTTCGGGTGGAGGCCACTGCAGTCAGGGTGCCCGTCTTTGTGGGCCACGCCATGGCGGTGACGGTGGAGTTTGCCCGCCCCGCCGACCCGGCTGAAGTGGAAAGGCTGCTAAGGGCAAGCCCCCACATCCGCTACTTTCCCCAGGCAGGTGACGCCCTGCCCAGCCCCCTCACCGCCGCCACCCACGACCAGGTGGAGGTGGGCAGGCTTCGCCCCTCGCGGGTCTTTGCGGGCGGGGTGAGTCTCTTTGCCTGCGCCGACAACCTGGGGATCGGCGCCGCCCTAAACGGAGTGCGCATCGCCAGGGCCCTGGTCAGGGAGGGCCAGGCGGTGGGAGGTGAGAGCGATGGCTGAGCCCTTTGCCCCCTTTGGTCATGTGGTGACCGCCCTGGTCACCCCCTTTGCCGGGCCGGAGGCCCAGGTAGACTACACCGGCCTCTCCCGCCTCATTGAGCACCTCAGGGGAAAGACCGACTCCATCGTCCTCCTCGGCACCACCGGCGAGGGCCCCACCGTTACCCCCGAGGAACGAACCGAGCTAATTAGACAGACCAGGGAGCTTACCGCCGCCGCCGGCATGAAGCTCATCGTAAACGTTGGCACCAACGACACCCGCACCTCGGAGAGGAACGCCAGTGAGGCAAGGGAGCTTGGGGCCGACGGGGTGATGGTGGTGATGCCCTACTACAACAAGCCCGGCCCCCCCGGCCAGTACCAGCACTTTAAGGCGGTGGCCGAGGCGGCGGGGGAGCTTCCCGTCCTTATCTACAACATCCCCGGCCGCACCGGCCGCATCATTGACCTAGACACCCTCATCCGCCTGGTCAGGAAGGTGGAAAA